>NZ_JBHYJH010000140.1:0-26840 GCF_042740445.1 Streptomyces sp. NPDC059003
GCACCTGGGCAGGTGCCGGGCCGACCCGTGCGCGGGCGCCGTGGGTCACAGCGTCGGGTAGTCCGTGTACCCCTTCGCGTCGCCGCCGTAGAACGTGGCGCGGTCGGGCTCGTTGAACGGGCCGCCGGCCTTCAGGCGGGCCGGCAGGTCCGGGTTGGCGAGGAACAGGGAGCCGAAGGAGACGATGTCGGCGGTGCCGTCCTCGATCAGGGCGAGGTCGTCGGGGCCCGTGGGCCCGTCCGTCGCCGGGTTGAGGATGAACACGCCGCTGAAGCTCTTGCGCAGGTCGGTGACGAGCTCGCGGATCGGCCCGACCTCCATGACGTGCACATACGCGAGGCCGAGCGCGTCCAGCTCCTTGACCAGGGCCGGGTAGGTCGTCTCCGGCTCGGGCTCGTGGATGTCGTTGAGCGGGTTGCCGGGCGAGAGGCGGATGGCGGTGCGGGCGGCGCCGATCTCGGCGACCACGGCCTTCGCGACCTCGACGGCGAAGCGGATGCGGTTCTCGGGCGAGCCGCCCCACTCGTCGGTGCGCTGGTTGGAGCCGGGGGCGAGGAACTGGTGGATCAGATAGCCGTTGGCGCCGTGCAGCTCGACGCCGTCGAAGCCCGCGTCGACCGCGTTGCGGGCCGCGGTGACGAAGTCGGCGATGGTCTCGCGCACCTCGGCGCCGGTCAGCTCGCGCGGCGTCACGTAGTCCTTCGGGCCCTCGGCCGTGTAGACCTGCCCTTCGGGGGTGATCGCGGACGCGCCGACGGGGACGAGGCCGTCGGGCAGCAGCACCGGGTGGCCGATGCGGCCGGTGTGCATGAGCTGGGCGAAGATCGTGCCGCCCTTGGCGTGCACGGCGTCGGTGACCTTGCGCCAGCCCGCGACCTGCTCGGCGCTGTGCAGGCCCGGGGTGCTGGGGTAGCCCTGGCCCACCACGGAGGGCTGGACGCCTTCGGTGATGACCAGGCCCGCGGTGGCGCGCTGTGCGTAGTACTCGGCGACGAGGTCGGTCGGCACCCCGCCCTCGCCCGCCCGGCTGCGGGTCATCGGCGCCAGGGCGATGCGGTTGCCGAGGGAGACGCCGGACAGGTCGATCGGGTCGAATGCGGTGGTCATGAGGACTCCAAAGCACACACGTAGTTGGTCGGCCAAGTAATTCAACCGGGAGTCACTGTAGCGCATTCCTTGGCCGACCAAGTTAATCTCGTAGGAGACGCTCGTGGGAGACGTACGAGCACCGATGAGCAGGAGTTTCGATGAAGGCCGACTCAGGCACCGCGGCGGCCGCGCAGGCCGACCCCCCGTGTAGCGACGACCGGCTGCCCAGCGCGGCGCGCTGCGGTCCCGTCAGCCACCTGGTGAGCCGGGTCGCCCGGCTGCACCGCATCACGGCGGGCAAGCAGCTGAAGGGGCTCGGCCTCTACCCCGGCCAGGAATTCGTGATGATGCACCTGTGGGACACCGGCGCGGTGCGCCAGTCGGAGCTCATCAGGCTGCTCGACCTCGACCCCTCGACGGTCACGAAGATGGTCCAGCGCCTGGAGCAGGCCGGGCACGTGCGGCGGCGGCCCGACCCGGACGACCGGCGGGCGGTCCTGGTCGAGGCGACGGACGCGAGCAGCGACCTGCTGGCCGAGGTGGAGCGCGCCTGGGGCACGCTGGAGGAGCACACGCTGGCCGGGCTCGACACGGCCGAGCGCCGCGAACTGGCGCGACTGCTCGCCCGCGTCGAGGCCAACCTCTGCGCGGAGGCGGCGGACTGCCCGGAGTCGGCCCGACGGGAAGCCCTGCGCTAGCCCCCCCCCCCCCCCCCGAGGGCGCGCAAGGGGCAGGGACCCTAGGCCTGTGCTGCCGGGAGTGCGGCCAGGAGGCGGTCCACGTCGGCCTCCGTGTTGTAGAAGTGGAACGCGGCCCGCAGGTTGCCCGCGCGGTCCGAGACCTCCACGCCCGCCGCGCTCAACTCCGGCTGCCGCGCGCCGAGTCCGGGCACGGACACGATGGGTGACCCGGGTGCGGGCACCGGCGCGTGGCCGAGCCCGGCGAGCCCGGCGCGGAAGCGGTCCGCGAGCGCCAGGTCGTGCGCGCCGATGGCGTCCACGCCGATGCGCTCGACCACGTCGAGCGCGTGCCGCGCGCCCGCGTACGCGAGCAGGGCCGGGCTCTCGTCGAACCGCCGCGCGGAGTGGGCGAGTTCCTCGACCGGGCCGTAGCAGCTGTCCCAGGGGCGCTCCCCCGCGACCCAGCCCGCGAGCAGCGGCCGTACGCCGCCGAAGTCCTGCGCCTCCTCCGGTACGACGAAGAACGCGATGCCGCGCGGGCAGGTGAGCCACTTGAACGCGACGGACGCGGCGTAGTCGGCGGTGGCGACGTGGTCGCCGAGCCGCATCCAGCCGACCGCCTGCGAGACGTCCAGGTAGACGCGCGCGCCGTGCGCGCGGGCCGCCGCGCGGATGGCGGGCAGGTCGGCGACGCGGCCGTCCGCGGACTGCGCGGCGCTGACCGCGACCAGGGCCGTGCCGGGGCGCACCGACTCGGCGATCCGCTCCAGCGGCACGGTGCGCACCTTCAGGTCGCCGCGTACGTGGAAGGGGTTCACGGTCGAGCTGAAGTCGCCCTCGGCGGTGAGGACTTCGGCGCCCTCCGGCAGTGACGCGGCGACCAGGCCGGTGTAGACGGCGACCGACGCGCCCGCCGCGACCCGGCTCACCGGCACGCCCACGAGCCGCGCGAACGCGGCGCGGGCCGCCTCCACGTCCGCGAACATGTCGGCGGGGCGGCCCTCCGCCACGGACAGGGCCGCCTCATGCATCGCCCGTACGGCACGGGCGGGCAGCAGACCGGTGCTCGCGCTGTTCAGATAGGTGGTCTTCGGAGCGAACTCGGAACGAACGAGCTCGGAACGCACGAGCTCGAGCTCGGAACGCACGGGCGACTGATCGAGCCGATCGACGCCCGTGCCCTGACCGGAAGTCTCCATGGGATCACTGTGCCGCCTCGCACCCCCACGGTCCATTGCGCATGACTGACCAGTACCTCTAAGCACTGCTGCGGCATGCCCTCCGACCAGGGCCTGTGCCCGTCGGACGTCAGCTCTGCGGCACCGCGCATCCGTCGGGGCCACAGACCTCGGCGCCGTCCGCGCCGCCCGCCCCGTCGTCCGAGATCACCGTCAACGGCGAGCGGCTCCCCCACGCCTGTTCGAGGGCCTGCGTGAACACCTCGGCGGGCTGGGCGCCGGAGACGCCGTACTTGCGGTCGAGCACGAAGAACGGCACGCCGTTCGCGCCGAGCTCGGCGGCCTCGCGCTCGTCGGCGCGCACGTCGTCGGCGTACGCGGACGGGTCGGCGAGGACCGCGCGGGCCGCCTCCGGGTCGAGGCCCGCCCGGGCCGCGAGGTCCACGAGGCGCGGCTCGTCGTCGAAGACGGACGCCTCCTCGGCGAAGTTCGCCCGGTACAGGAGGCCGATCAGCTCGTCCTGCTTGCCCTCGGCCTTGGCGAAGTGCAGCAGGCGGTGCATGTCGAAGGTGTTGCCGTGGTCGCGGCCCTCGGTCCGGTACGTCAGCCCCTCGGCCTCGGCCTGCGCGCCGACGCCGCGCTCCGCCTCGCGGGCCTGGGCCTCGCTCATCCCGTACTTCTCCGCGAGCATCGGGAGCACGGCGGTGGTGTCGCCCTTGGCGCGGTTCGGGTCCAGCTCGAAGGAGCGGTGTACGACCTCTACGGCGTCGCGGTGCGGGAAGCTCGCGAGGGCGCGCTCGAAGCGGGCCTTCCCCACGTAGCACCAGGGGCAGGCGATGTCGCTCCAGATTTCGACGCGCATGTAACTCTTCTCCACATCAAACAAGACGGAGCCAACCTCCGCTTCCTGGACTACAACCCCACGTCCCCCCACCCCATTCCCTGCCTCCGCCCCGCCGCTACCGCGGCGGCCTCTACCCACCCGCCCACCCATACACCTCCGCGCCACGGCACCCCCTCCCACCGGGCCCCGCAACGGGCCGGGCGGGCCGCAGACGCCGATGGCGAGTGACCCCCGCTGGGGGCGCCAGCCGGGAGTCAGGGTGGAAACGGGCGGGCGGGTGGGAGAGAAAACACCGCGCGCAGCGCGGTGCGAGCCCGCAGACGCCCATGGCGAACGACCCCCGCCAGGGGGGGGCTCACCCACCCCCGAAGTGGGGGACATTCGCGCGCACCCACGAGCGCAGGTGGGCCAGGGGTTCGAGCGCGCCCCTGCCCAGGGGCGTCAAGGCGTACTCGACCCGAGGCGGCACCTCCGCAAACACCTCCCGCCGCACAAGGCCGTACTCCTCAAGCCGCCGCAGCGTCTGCGTGAGCACCTTCGGGCTCACCCCTTCCAGCTTGCGCCGCAGCTCACCGAAGCGCCGCGGCCCGTCGGCGAGGGCCGTGATCGCGAGGCCCGTCCACTTGTTGGCGAGCAGTTCGAAGATCTCCCGGCCCGGGCACAGCAGGCCGTAGATGTCATGCCGCGGCTCCGCCGCCAGCGCCCGCTCCGCCCCGGGAACAACGCTCTGACCAGTCATGGTTCCCAGAATATAGTTAGCGCCCTTGCGGGTGATCAGGCCCCGGCGCCTACGGTCCCGGCCATGGACAACACCACGGACCACACCACGGACCACACCCCCGTCAGGACCGGCATCGTCGGGCTCTCCGCCCGCGGCGGCTGGGCCCCGCAGTCCCACCTCCCGGCCCTGGCCCGCCTGAAGGGCTACGACGTGCTGGCGCTCGCCGCGTCGAGCCCGGAGTCGGCGCGCGCGGCGGGCGCCGCGCACGGCATCCCGCGCGCCTACGGCAGCACGCACGACCTCGTGGCGGACCCGGACGTGGACCTCGTCGTGGTCAGCGTCCGCGTCCCCCTGCACCGCGAGGTGATCCTGGCCGCGCTCGGCGCCGGGAAGTCGGTCCTGTCGGAGTGGCCGCTCGGCAACGGCCTCGCGGAGGCCGAGGAGCTCGCCGCGGCGGCGGCGCGGGCCGAGGCAGAGACGGGAGCGCGGACCTTCGCGGGCCTCCAGGCCCGCTCCGCCCCCGCCGTGCGCTTCGTGCACGACCTCGTCGCCGACGGCTTCGTGGGCGAGGTCCTGTCCACCAGCCTGGTCGGCTCCGGGCGCCGGTGGGGCCCGTCCTTCGAGCCGGGCGGCGCGTATCTGCTCGACCGGGACAACGGCGGGTCGATGCTCACGATCCCGTTCGGCCACACCGTCGACGCGGTGACCATGGTGCTCGGGGAGTTCGCCGAGCTGTCGGCGACGACGGCGACGCGGCGCCGCACGGTGCACGAGGAGGGGACGGGGCGGGCCGCCACCATGACCGTGGCGGACCAGATCTCCCTGAACGGCACCCTGGAATCCGGCGCCGTCGCCTCCGCGCACTTCCGGGGCGGGCTCTCCCGCGGCACCAACTTCCACTGGGAGATCAACGGCACGGACGGCGACCTGGTCGTCAGCGGCGACCACGGCCACCTCCAGCAGGCCCGCCTGACGGTGCGCGGCGCCCGGGGCGCGCAGACCGAGGTGCGGGAACTCGACGTCCCCGCGCGCTACTTCGACGTACCGGAGCTCGACGACGTACGCGACGAGGTCCCGTACAACATCGGAGTCCAGTACGACCGCGTCCTGCGCGATCTGCGCGACGGCACCCGGCTGGTGCCGGACTTCGCGCACGCCGCCCGGCGGCAGCGGCTGCTCGACGCGATCGAGCGGTCCGCCGCGACCGGGACGCGCGTCACGCCGTAGTCAGGGGCCCGCGCGGCTCAGGAGCCGTCGCGCAGACCCTTCGGCCAGGAGGGGCGGTACTCGATGTGGTCGTACGTCACCACGCAGCCCTCGCCCTGCGGGGACTGCGCGAGGAAGCCGACGAGCGCCGCGCCCGCCGCGTCCGGCTCGCCGAGCTGGAAGATGCGGACGAACGTCCAGTGCGCGCCGTCCGTCGACGCGTGGAAGGCGAACGCCGCGCCGGTGCGGCTGATCCGCAGCCAGACGCTCGATCCGTCCACGACGAAGGCGTTGGCGTCGTCGGACCGGCCGCGGGTGACGACCGTGCAGATCGTCGGCAGGTCCGGGGAGCGCTCGAAGCAGAGCTTGGCCCACGCGCGGTCGCCGACGTGGAGGTAGAGCACGCCCGCGTCGAAGGCCGCCGCGAAACCGACCGTGACACGGGCGATCAGCTGGAAGTCGCCCTCGGGCGCGCCGAGGAGGCGGGGCGCGTCGGACGCGGGGTCGAGGGCGTCGCCGGTGGGCGGCACGAAGCGGTCCTGGCGCGGCCCGGCCCAGCCGGTGAGGACGCCGTCCTCGTAGGTCCAGGCGCCGTCGGGGCCGTACGGTCTGAGCGGGAAGGGCAGTTCGGGCAGGCTGAGGCTGCCGGTGTCCTTGGCGGTCATGCCGTCAGTGGCGTTCATGCCGTCAGTGTTCCAGCCGGCCGCGGTAGCGGCGGGGCAGTCCCAGCGGATTGGCGTCGTGGAGTTCGGGCGGAAGCAGCGCCTCGGGGGTGTTCTGGTACGCGACGGGGCGCAGCCAGCGTTCGACGGCCGTGCCGCCGACGGACGTGGCGGTGCTGGTGGTCGCCGGGTAGGGGCCGCCGTGCTGCTGGGCGGGGGCGACGGCCACGCCGGTGGGCCAGGCGTTGACGAGGACGCGGCCCGCGAGCGGGGTGAGTTCGGCGATGAGCGCCGTGCCGCGGCCCGCGCCCGCCGTCTCGTCGCCGGACAGGTGCACGGTGGCCGTGAGGTTGCCGGGGAGGCGGGAGAGCACGGCGGTGACCTCGGCGGCGTCGGCGTAGCGGGCGACGACGGTGACCGGGCCGAAGCACTCCTCCAGGAGCAGGTCGTGGGCGCCGTCGGCGGCGAGGCGCGCCGCGGGGACGGTGAGGAATCCGGCGGCGACGGTGTGGTCGCCGCTCGCGCCGGGCGTCACGGGGGCGGTCACGTCCGTGAGTGCGGTGCGCTCGGCGACTCCGGCGAGGAAGGTGTCGCGCATGCGGTGGTCGAGGAGCACGCCGGGCTCGGTGTCGCTGACGGCGTCGGTGAGGGATTTCAGGAGGCGGTCGCCCGCCGCGCCCTCGGGGGCGAGGACGAGCCCCGGCTTCACGCAGAACTGGCCGACGCCGAGGGTCATCGAGCCCGCGAGGCCCCGGCCGATCTCCTCGCCGCGCTCGGCGGCCGCGGCCTCGGTGACGACCACCGGGTTGAGCGAGCCGAGCTCGCCGTGGAAGGGGATCGGCACGGGCCGGGCGGCCGCCGCGTCGAAGAGGGCGCGCCCGCCGCGTACGGAACCGGTGAATCCGGCGGCGGCGACCAGCGGGTGCCGGATCAGGTCGAGGCCCGCGTCGAAGCCGTGCACGAGGCCGACGACCGCCGCCGGGACGCCGTGCTCGGCGGCGGCCCTGCGCAGGACGGACGCGACCAGTTCGGACGTGGCCGGGTGGTCGGGGTGGGCCTTGACGACCACGGGGCAGCCCGCGGCGAGGGCGCTCGCGGTGTCGCCGCCGGGCACGGAGAACGCGAACGGGAAGTTGGACGCGGCGTAGACGGCGACGACGCCGAGCGGGATCTTGTAGCGGCGCAGGTCCGGCGTGGGCGGCGTGGTGGTGGCGTCGGGGTGGTCGATGACGACGCCCAGGTAGGCGCCCTCGTCGACGAGGTCCGCGAAGGCCCGCAACTGGTAGCGGGTGCGGGCGAGTTCGCCGGTGAGCCGGACCGGGCCGAGGGCGGTCTCCGCGTCCGCCGCCTCCACCAGGGCGTCCTCGGTGCCGGCGAGGAGGTCGGCCGCCGTGCGCAGGAAGGCGGCGCGGGTGGCGCGGTCGGCCAGGGCGGCGCGCGCGGCGTGGGCGGCCGTGACGGCCTGGTCGACCTCCTCGGCGGTGGCTTCGACGGCGACCTGCTCGCGCCGCTTCCCGGTTCGGGGGTCGACGCTCCAGACTGGTGCTGCTGCCACCGGGGGTTCCTCCAGGGTTGACGCGCCGCGGACCGTCGCCGCTTGCCTGCCGCTCACCAAGGCCGTTCGATATGCTGAACGCCGTCTCCGTCGATGAATCACTGGGAGACAGTGGAGACTATTTCTCGTCGGACGTGAGGGGTCAAGGGCGATGGCTGGTGCCGAGACGGGCGGGGGCGCACAGGTCAAGTCCGCGGTGCGGACGGTGGAGTTGCTCGAGTTCTTCGCGGGCCGCCCCGGAATGCACTCGCTCGCCGATGTGCAGGAGGCCGTCGGCTACCCCAAGTCCAGCCTCTACATGCTGCTCCGCACCCTGGTCGACCTGGGCTGGATCGAGACGGACGCGACGGGCACGCGGTACGGCATCGGGGTGCGGGCGCTGCTCGTCGGCACGTCGTACATCGACGGCGACGAGGTCGTAGCGGCGGCCCGGCCCACGCTCGACCGGCTCTCGGACGACACCACCGAGACCATCCACCTGGCCCGGCTCGACGGGACCAACGTGGTGTACCTGGCGACGCGCCAGTCCCAGCACTATCTGCGCCCGTTCACCCGCGTGGGGCGCCGCCTCCCGGCGCACTCGACGTCGCTCGGCAAGGCGCTGCTCGCCACCCACACCGACGAGCAGGTGCGGGGGCTGCTCCCGGAGACCCTGCCGTCGCTGACCGAGAACACGATCACCGACCGCGAGCAGCTCATCGAGGAGCTGCACGCGGTGCGGGAGCAGGGCTTCGCCGTGGACCGCGAGGAGAACACGCTCGGCCTGCGCTGCTTCGGCGTGGCCATCCCCTACCGGACGCCGGCGCGGGACGCGATCAGCTGCTCGGTGCCGGTGGCCCGCCTGACGCCCGCGCACGAGCAGATGGTCAAGGACGCCCTGTTCGACGCCCGCGACCGGCTGACCCTGGCGACGCGCAGGCTCTGACCGGTACCTGCGCCCACCGGCTCCGACCGGTACCCGCGCCCACGGGCTCCGACCGGTACCCGCGGGCGGGCCGCCTCCCCCGCGCGGCGGAGGCGGTTCGTCGGCGCGCAGGAGGTGGCGGGGCCCGGCCGCGCGGGAGCGTGGAGGCATGACTCAGGCACTCGTCCCCGCCCCTCCCGCCCCGCCCGCGCCTTCCGCCCTCAGCAGGCCCCGTCAGGCCCTGCGCGCCGTCGCCGTCGTCTCCTGCCTGCCGTACCTGTCCCTGAAGGTCGCCTGGATCGCCGGGAGCCGGATCGGGATCCCGGAGGGCAGCTCGCTCCTGGAGCACCGCGGCGTGATGATCGCCGCCAACAGCCTGACCGTGCTCATGGACGCGGCCGTGATCGTGCTCGCGCTGCTCCTCACCCGGCCCTGGGGGCACCGCGTCCCCGCATGGCTGCTCGTGCTGCCGATGTGGGCCGCCACCGGGCTGCTCGGGCCGATCATGGCGGGATTCCCGGCGCAGCTCGCGGTGCGGGCCCTCGGCGGGTCCGTGAACAGCGCCGAGGACACCGGCCGCGAGCCGTTCCTCGACGAGTGGGTGTTCGGCGTGGTGTACGGCGGCTTCATCCTCCAAGGCATCGGCCTGGGGCTGCTGTTCGCGCTGTACGCACGCGACCGGTGGGGGCACGTGTGGCGGGGCCGGGTGGAGCGGCTCGCGGCTCCGGGCCCGGCCGTCCGGCTGTGCGCGGTCGCCGCGGCCGTGCTCGCGCTGTACCCGGTCGCGCTGCGGCTGCTGTGGGCGGGCGGGTCGACGCTCGGGCTGGGCGCGGCGCGGGCGGCGGAGCGCACCAGTGACTTCTACGTCCTTGAGGCCCTGGAGGCCTGCTACTTCACGGCGGCCGTGGCGGGCGCGCTGACGCTCGCCTTCCGGTGGGGGCGCGGGCTGCCCGTGCGGGTGCCGCTCGCGCTCGCCTGGCTGGGGTCCGGGGCGGCGGCGTGCTGGGGCGGGTGGCTGTTCCTCGCCTCGCTGGGGCCGGTGGACGACGTGACCGAGCAGCCGACGGCGGCGATGCTCCTGTCCTACGCTGTGCAGATGATCATCGGAGTGCTCGTGGCCGCCGTCGGCGCCCACCTGCTGAGGGCGCGCGCGGCCCGCGGCGAGGCCGCGTGAGGCGGCTCGGGGCGGCCCTGTTCGGGCGGCGGGCGCGGCGGCGGTGGATCCATCTGGTCCTCGGCGGCGCGCTCGCCATGCCGTATGTCTTCGTGGGCTCGATCATCTCCGGTCCGATGCTCGGCGAGGACAGGTTCTTCGGCTCGTTCGCCGCCCAACTCGTGGCCTTCGCGTTCGGGTTGCCGCTCGCCGCGATCACCGCCCTGTTCCCGCTGACCCGGCCCATGTCGGTGGCCGCCGCGCGGGCCCTGTGCTCGGTGCCGGACGACGCGCTCGCCGACGGGCCGCCGCGCTCGCGGGCCGCGCGCGGGCGCACCGTCGTCTGGTACACGCTGCACCTGGGGTTCGGCGGGATCATCAGCGGGATGACGCTCGCGCTCGTACCGTTCGCGACGTTCCTGGTCCTGATCCCGGCCTTCGTGGGCCTGGGAGACTCCTGGCTCGGGCTCCCCGAGGCCCTGCACCACCCCTGGACCGCCGTGCTCGCGCCGGTCGTGGGCGTCCTGTCCCTGGTCGCGCTCGCCGGCTGCGCCGCGGGCTCGGGCGCCCTGCTCGCGCGCTGGGCGCCGCCGCTGCTCGGGCCCACGCCCGCCGACCGGCTCGCCGCCGCCGAGCAGCGCGCCGCCGACCTCGCCGTGCGCAACCGGCTCGCCCGCGAGCTGCACGACTCGGTGGGCCACGCGCTGAGCGCCGTCACGCTCCAGGCGAGCGCCGCGCGGCGCGTCCTCGACCAGGACCCGGAGTTCGTCCGCGAGGCGCTCGCCGCCATCGAGGACACCACGCGGCGCACGGTCGGCGAGCTCGACGCGGTCCTCGGCGTGCTGCGCGAGGGCGACGCGGACGGGGCGCGGGCCTCGACGGCTCCCGCGCCCACCCTCGCCGGCGACCTGGACGGGCTCCTCGCCCGCACCCGCGCGGGCGGCCTGCGGGTCGAGGCCGCCGTGGACCTCGGCCCCGGGGGCGCGGACGCGCTGCCGCCGATGGTGTCCCGCGAGGCGTACCGCATCGTGCAGGAGGGTCTGAGCAACGTCCTCAAGCACGCGGGGCCCGACGCCACCGCCGCCCTGCGCATCACCCTCGACGGCTCCGGGCTCGACCTGGTCACCGAGAACCCCCTGCCCACCCCGCACGGCGGCGGCCACGGCCCGCGCCCCGGCGGCGGCCACGGCCTGCGCGGCATCGCCGACCGGGCCCGGCTCCTGGGCGGCACGGCCGACTCCGGCCCCGCGGACGGCGTCTGGCGACTGCGCGTACACCTGCCCCTGAAACCCTGAAGCCCCGAAGCCCCGAAGCCCGGAGGAACCCCCGTGACCGACACCGCCGCCGCTCCCCTGCGGATCGTGCTCGCCGACGACGAGCGCATGGTGCGCACCGCGCTGCGCGTCATCCTCACCGCCGAGCCCGACCTGGAGGTCGTCGGCGAGGCGGCGGACGGCGCCGAGGCGGTCTCCGTCGTACGGGAGCTGAAGCCCGACGTGGTCCTCATGGACGTCCGCATGCCGGAGATCGACGGCATCCGCGCCACCGAGCAGATCCTGCGGACCATGGACGCCCCGCCGCGCATCGTGGTCGTGACGACCTTCGAGAACGACGCGTACGTGTACGAGGCGCTGCGCGCCGGGGCGTCCGGGTTCCTCCTGAAGCGGGCCGACGCGGACGCGCTCGTCGGGGCGGTGCGCCTGGTGGCGCGCAGCGACTCGCTGCTCTTCCCCTCGGCCGTGCGGGCGCTCGCCGCCGAGCACGCGCGGGCCACGACCGCGCCGGCGCCCTGGGTGGCCCGGCTCACCGGGCGCGAGCGCGAGGTCCTGCGTCTGATGGCGGCCGGGCTCACCAACGCGGAGATCGCCGCGCGCATGGAGGTGGGCCCGGCGACGGTGAAGACGCACGTCGCGGCGGTGCTCGCGAAGACCGGCGCGCGGGACCGCACCCAGGCGGTGATCGCCGCGTACGAGGCGGGCTTCATGAGGAGTGCGTGAGAAACCGGCCACAATCACGCCAGAAGGGAACGGAGACCGCCACCGCGTTCGTCCTGCTGGGCGATGAACAAGACGATCAGGCACACCGCGGTCTTCACGCTGCTCCTGGTACTCGCCCTGCTGCTCCGGGCCACCTGGGTGCAGTTCCACGACGCGACGGCACTCGCGGACGACAAGAAGAACCGGCGCAAGGTGATGGCGCAGTACTCCGCCCCGCTGGGCGACATCATCGTGGCCGGGGACGCCGTCACCGGCTCCAAGCGCAGCAGGAGCGGCGACCTCGCGTACCAGCGCACGTACAAGGACGGCGCGCTGTACTCGGCCGTCACGGGCTACAGCTCGCAGGTGTACGGCGCCACGCAGCTCGAGGGCATCTACCAGAAGCTCCTCGACGGCTCCGACACCCGTCTGAAGAGCCCGCTCGACACGCTGACGAACAAGCGCGCCGACCCCGGTGACGTCCTGACGACCATCGACCCGGCCGTGCAGAAGGCCGGGTTCAAGGCGCTCGGCGACAAGAAGGGCGCGGCCGTCGCCATCGACCCGAAGACCGGCAGGATCCTCGGCATGGTCTCCACGCCGTCGTACGACCCGTCGCGGATCAGCGGCTCCACGGACGGCGACGCGTGGAAGCAGCTGACGTCCGACGAGGACAAGCCGATGGTGAACCGCGCGATGCGCCAGCCGTTGCCGCCCGGCTCGACGTTCAAGCTGGTCGTCGCGGCCGCCGCCCTGGAGGACGGCCTGTACGACTCGGTCGACGAGAAGACGAAGAGCCCGAACCCGTACACGCTGCCCGGCACGCGCACGGTCATGAAGAACGAGATCAGCTCCGCCCCCTGCGAGAACGCCTCGCTGCGCACGGCCCTGCAGTGGTCGTGCAACAACGTCTTCACCAAGCTCGCCGTCGACCTCGGTGAGGACAAGCTCCGGGCGCAGGCGGAGAAGTTCGGCTTCAACGCCGACAAGCTGGACGTGCCGGTGCGCGCGTCGGAGAGCGTGTACCCGAAGGGCATGGACAAGTCGAGCCTGGCCCTGACCGGCATGGGCCAGTTCGACGTGACGGCGACGCCGCTGCAGATCGCCATGGTGTCGGCGGCGATCGCCAACGGCGGTGAGCTGAAGTCGCCGCACATGGTCTCCAAGACCACGGACTCCGACGGCAACGTCCTGCGGGACTTCGACGACAGCACCGGCTCCGAGCGCGTGATCAGCGAGTCCACGGCCGAGCAGCTCCAGTCGGCGATGCGGACCGTCGTCGAGAAGGGCACGGCGACCAGCGCGAAGATCGACGGGGCGACCGTGGGCGGCAAGACCGGCACGGCGCAGCACGGCGTGGGGAACAAGAAGACGCCGTACGCCTGGTTCACGTCGTACGCCAAGGGCAGCGACGGCAAGGAGGTCGCTGTCGCTGTGATCATCGAGTCGTCGAAGACCGCGCGGTCCGAAGTGAGCGGTAATGGCCTGGCCGGCCCCGTCGCGCAGGCCATGATGAAGGCCGCCCTGCGGTAGCCCTCGCCTGGGGCGGCAGCCCTCTCGCCGCTTCGCGGCGGTTTCCCACCCACCCGCCCCTTACGCTCGTCCCCGGCGCACCGCGGTCAGGGCCGCCAGTGCGGGTCGCGGCCGCTCAGTGCGATCACCCGGTCCAGGAGCGGGGCGTCGGGGGCGATCGGTACCGGTGGGCCGAAGAGGCCGCCGCCCTCCCCCTCTCCCGCGTCCGCGAGGAGACCGTGCGCCGCCCGCACGCTCGCCTCGTCCGGCGCGTACTCCTGGCCGGTGGCGCGGGCCAGGTCCCAGCCGTGCACGACCAGTTCGTCCAGGGCCACGACGCCCGCGACCTCGCCGGGCAGGTCGATGCCGCCCGCCCGGGTCTGCCCGGTCCACGCCGCCGGGTCCCGCCACACCCGCGCGAGCTCGGTGAGGCGCCGGGGCAGTTCGTCCCGCCAGCCGTCGTCGATGTCGGGCAGGGAGCTCGACGGGTTCCTGTCCGTGGTCGCGCCGAGCCGTTTGCGCCCGGCGTCGGCGAACGCCCCGGCCAGGCCGACGACGTGCCCGAGCAGATTCCGTACCGCGTAGTCGGGGCAGGGCGTCGGCCCGGCCAGCTGGTCGTCCTTGACGCCGTCGGCGAGACGGGCCACGAGCCGTGTCTGCGGACCGAGGTCGAGCAGGGCGTTCGGGTCCAGGGGGTCGGCCATGAGGTGCTCCTCCGTATGGGGTCGTGCGCCTGCCTTAGGTGACCGCCCTCGCGGCGCGGACTCATCGGTCGCGGCTGAGGAATCCTCCCGATCCGCGGCGCCGGGCCTTAGCCGCAGCATCGGTGTCCATGGCAACGACAATCGGACGCGTCCTGCGGGACCGCAACGCGGGGCTCTGCCTGGGGGCGGTGGTGGTCTCCGGGTTCGGGAGCTCCGCGCTGTGGCTGGTGGCGGGGATCTGGGTGAAGGACCTCACCGGCTCCGACGGCCTCGCCGCGCTGTGTGCCCTCGCCCTGTGGGCGCCGCTGCTCCTCGGCCCGCCGCTCGGCACGCTCGCCGACCGCTTCCGGCGCCGCCCGCTGCTCGTCGCGGTGAACCTGGGCGTGGGCGCGCTGCTGCCCGCCCTGTTCCTGGTGGACTCGCCGGGGTGGCTGTGGCTGCTGCTCGCGGTGCTCCTGGTGTACGGGGCGTGTGGGGTCGTCACGGACGCGGCGGAGGCGGCCCTGGTGGCCGGTGCCGTCGACACGGGCCTGCTCGGCGACTTCAACGGCCTGCGGCTCTCGGCGAACGAGGGCATGAAGCTGCTCGCGCCGCTCGGCGGCGCCGCGCTGTACGCGGCCTGGGGCGGGGCGCGGGTCGCGCTGCTCGACGCGGTCACCTTCGGTGTGGCGGCGGGCATGTTCGCGCTGATGCGGGTGCGGGAGGACCGCCCGGTCCGTGACCCCGCCGGGTGGCGGCGGCGGACGGCGGAGGGCGCCCGGCACCTGTGGGCCCGCGCCCGGCTGCGGGGGCTCGTCGTCGCGGGCGGGCTCACCATGCTGACGTCGGGCGTCAGCGGCGCCCTGGTCTACGCGATCGTCGAGGCGCTCGGCCACTCCCCCGCGTACACCGGCGCCTTGTACGTGGTGCAGGGCGCCGGGTCCGTCGTGGTGGGCGTGGCGTCGGGGGCGCTGCTTCGGCGTCTGGGGGCACGGCGGTTCGCGGGGGCCGGGATCGCGCTGACCGCCCTGGCTGCGGTGCTGCACGCGCTGCCGGGGGACGCCTTCGTCCTCGCCGGGAGCGCGGCGAACGGGCTCGGCCTGCCGTGTGTGCTCGTCGCCGGGATGACCGCGGTGCAGCGCGAGACGCCGGGCGCCCTGGTGGGGCGCGTGGCGGCGACCGCGAGCACGCTGATGTTCGCGCCCACGGCCGTCGGGATCGCGCTCGGGGCGCTGCTCGTCGAGATCGCCGACTTCCGGTGGGTCCTGGCCGTCCTCGCGGGGGCGCGGCTGCTGATCGCCGCGCCCCTGCTGAGGTCGCCCGCTCAGCGGGTTACTTCACGTTCGCCCAGCGCTTGATGGTGGCGATGACCTGGGACTGCTGCGGCTCGGGCAGCTTCGCGATGGACGCGCCGTGGTTGGCGCCCGGCACCACGTACTTGTACGAGTCGCGGTGGCTCGGCGTGAACTGCTCCGCGCTCCACGGGTCGTTCTGGCCGTAGATGAACATCATCCGCTGGCCGCGGGTCTTCACCCAGCGGTCCACTCCGGCGATCGTCGCGTTGTGGTACGTGCCGCGCATGGCGGCGGGGAGCACCGAGTTGGGCTGGTAGATGTCCGGGTAGTGGCGGACGCCCTTGAGGTGCTTGAACTTCAGGTCGGCCCAGCCGAGCTGGGTGGCGGCCTGGCGGTAGTAGGGTCCGGTGCTGTTGGTGCCGAGGTCCGCGTCGTGGTAGACGCTCAGGCCGTGCCCCTTGGACCAGTCGTAGAGCTCGTCGTCGCTCGCCTTCTTCGCGTCGGGCACCGTCGGGCAGTCGGCGGCGGTGCCGGACTGCCAGAAGTTCCACACCTGGTCGAGGACCGCGAACTCGTAGGCGCGGTCGGTGGTGCCGAGGGTCTCGTGGAAGGTCTGGCCGTTCGCCTTCGCGTCCGCCTCGAACTTGGGCAGGAGCGTGTCGCGGCGCGCCAGCATCTCGCGCTGGACGGCGTTCAGGGCGTCGCGGCACTCCTCGGTGCCGACGGTCCTGAAGAAGCGCTCGTAGCCGCTGTCGTCCTTGTTGTTGGCGTCGTTGGGCGCCACGAACGCGACGACCGCGTCCAGGTCCTCGGGGTAGAAGCGCTCGTGGTACGTGGCCGTCATGCCGCCCTTGCTGGCGCCCGTGCCGAGCCACTTGCCCCGCTCGATGGTGCGCAGGGCCTGGGTGATGCGGTGCTCGTCGGCGGCCTCCTGCTGGACGGTCATCTTCGTCCAGTCGCGGCCCGCGTCGCCCGAGGGGCGGGACTCCAGGAAGTAGCGGTGCTCCAGGCTGACCTGGTTGGCGTCGAGCAGACTGGTCACGGCGCTGGTGTTGGAGCGCAGCGTGTAGCCGCCGGTGTAGAGGACCGTCGGCTTGTCCGTCGCCTTGTGCCAGAGGGTCAGGCGCTGGGTGAAGGTGGCGCCCTTCGGGCGCTGGTGGTCGACGGGCTGCCGGTAGGTCAGCGAGTAGAAGGGGTGGCCCTCCTTGTCCGCGACGGAGACGACCGTCATGCCCGGTATCTTCTCCAGCTGTTCGCGGATGTCGGCCGCGGCGGCCGGGCGGGGGCCGGGCTGCGCGGCGGCGGGCGAGGCGGTCGCCACGACCGCCGCACCCGCGGTGAGTCCGGCGCAGACCAGCGCGGATATCCCCTTGTTGCGCACCATTACTCCTTCGGCAGGGACGTGTGGTGCGCGGATGGTAACCGTTGTCCGTTGATCTGCGACAGGGCTTGTGAGACCTGCGCCAGGTCCTCGTCACAGGCCAATCCGGCGTGGTAAAGGCGCAGTTCGGTGGCGCCGAGCGCGCGGGCGCGCGCGGCGTCGGCGGCGAGCGTGCCGGGGCTGCCACCCATGCCCGCGACGACGGTGAAGTTCGCGGCCAGGACGGTGCGTTCGCGCCGGTGGGCGGCGAACGGCGCGAGGGCGTCGGGGCCGTCCGCGCAGGGTACGACCACGCCGTCGGCCACGGAGAGGATGTGCCGGGGGTCCGCTCCGGCGTTCGCGCCGCAGTGGTACGACACCGGGTCCGCGTGCAGGAGCACCTGGAAGCCGTCGGGCGCCGCGTCCCGCACCGCGGTGACCGCCGCCTCCTGGAGGGTGCGGGCGGCCCGGTCCCGCCAGGCGCGGGTGGCCGCCGCGGTCCCGGCGCCGATGAGCCGCTCGACGCCCCGCCAGCCGGACGGGGGCGGCGCACCGCGCCACACGGGTTCGAGCGCGCCCCGCACGGCGGCCGCCACCTCGTCCGGATCCAGGCCCTCCCGCGCGTACCCGGCCCGGCAGTCGCCGCAGAAGCACAGCGACATCAGGTACTGGCCCGCCTCGCCGAGCCCGACCCCCGCGGTCTTGTCGTGGGCGTGCAGATGCGCGAGGCCGTACCAGCCGCACGACTCCAGCTCCGTGCCGCCGGCCCCGGGGCGTGCGGCGGCCTCGGCGGCGAGGTCGACGAGGTAGGCGCGGATGGCGGGCCGCGCGACGCAGGGGGCCCACGGGTAGCGGTCTCCGTAGGCGTTGACCACGGAGGTGTCCGGGTGGTCCGCGCCCAGGCGGGAGTTGTGGGCGAGGACGACCCAGGTGTGGACGTCGAGCCCGGCCGCAGCGAGGGCCTCGGCGGCCTGCCCGTAGGCGTCGCCGCGCGCCCAGTCCCCGGCCGCGTACGGACGCAGGGTCCGGCCCCGCCAGCGGTCGTCCGGCTCGTACAGGACCGCCGCGTGGTCGGCCGTGACGACGCGGTGGCGTGGGTGGCGGGGCGTCAGGGCGCGCGTGGAGTGGTACGCGGAGGCGAGGGTGACCTGCCGGACGCCGAGGGCGGCGATGCGGGCGGGTGCCTCGGGGTCGCCGACGACGTCCCAGGGGTACAGGAACGCGGACGCCTTCACGCGCTCTCCCCGAGCAGCGCGCGGCCCTGGTCGATGAGTTCCGCGAGCCGCTTGACGTGGTCGTCGGTGGGCTCGGCGAGCGGCGGGCGCACCCCGCCGACGTCCAGGCCGCCGAGCCGCACGCCCGCCTTGACCAGCGAGACCGCGTACCCCTTGCCCGCGCTCCGCAGCTCCACGAAGGGCCGGAAGAAGCCGTCGATCAGCCGGTTCGCGGTGGCGTCGGCGCCGGAGTTCAGGGCCCGGTGGAAGGCGAGCGCGAGGTCGGGGGCGAAGCAGAACACGGCCGACGAGTAGAGGGTCACGCCGATGCCGCGGTAGGCGAGGCCGGTCAGCTCGGCGGTGGGCAGGCCGTTGAAGTAGAGGAAGTCGCCCGGGACTTCGGCGCGTACCGCGCTGACGACGCGCTGCATCAGGTCCAGGTCGCCGTGCCCGTCCTTGAAGCCGATGACGCCGTCCGTGCGCGCGAGCTCGACGGCCGTTTCCGGGGTGAACACGGCGTTGTCGCGCTGGTAGACGATGACGTCGAGGGCGGTGGCCGCGGCGAGTTCGCGGTAGTGCCTGACCAGGCCCTCCTGGGGCGCCACCACCAGGTAGGGCGGCAGGGCGAGCAGCCCGTCGGCGCCCGCCTCCGCGGCGAGCCGGGCGTAGCGCACGGCGAGCGCGGTGCCGTACCCGGCGCCCGCGACCACCGGCACGCGGCCCGCGGCCTCCTCGACGGCGGCCGCGACGCACCGCTGGAACTCCTCGGGCGTGAGCGCGTGGAACTCGCCCGTGCCGCAGCACGCGAAGACCGCGGCGGCGCCCGCGTCCACGCCCGCGCGCACATGCGCACGGAAGACGTCGACGTCCACGGATCCGTCCGCCGCGAACGGCGTGACCGGGAAGAACAGCGGCCCGCCGGGGGCGCGGAGCCGGGCGGCGAGGGGACCTGAGCGAGCTGACGTCACGGGCTCTCCTACTCAAGCGTGCACGTTTCTGATTCATGTCCATATCCCTGAACAGAATCACGCTAAGACCCCCTGTCGGCGGGGTCAAGCGCACGAACTGGCGCCCCAGGGGCGGAGTTGACGCCTCCGCGTGCCCCTTGACTCCGCGGGGCGCCACTCCCTAGCGTGTCCATGAATGTGAACCATGAACACGGACGCGACCGCGCCACCTGAGGAGACCGCCGCATGCCCGCTCCCCGCACCGTCCTGCTGACCGGGGCCGCCGGCGGTATCGGCACCCTGATGCGCGGCCTGCTGCCCGCGTACGGCTATGACCTCAGGCTGCTCGACGTGCGGCCCGTCGACGGCGAGCCCGGCGCGCTGACCGTGGACCTCACCGACCGGGCCGCGCTGCGCGAGGCGGTGCGCGGCGTCGACGCGGTCCTGCACCTCGCGGGCATCTCCCTGGAGTCCTCCTTCGACAAGATCGTCAAGGCCAACATCGAGGGCACGTACCACCTCTACGAGGCGGTGCGCGAGGAGGGCGTGCCGCGCGTCGTGTTCGCCTCGTCCAACCACGCGGTGGGCTTCACGCCGCGGCCCGTCGGCGACGACCCGCTCATCCCGCTCGACACGCCGCGCCGCCCGGACACCTTCTACGGCCTGTCGAAGTCCTTCGGCGAGGACCTGGCGCAGTTCTACTGGGACAAGCACGGCGTGGAGACGGTGTCCGTGCGGATCGGCGCCTGCTTCCCCGAGCCCGCCGACGTGCGGATGCTGTCGGTGTGGATGTCGCCCGGCGACGGCGCCCGGCTCTTCCACGCGGCGCTCACCGCGCCGGACGTGGGCCACACCGTCGTGTACGGCTCGTCCGCCAACACCCGTCTGTGGTGGGACCTGGACCCCGCGCGGGCGCTCGGGTACGTGCCGCGGGACGACTCCGAGCAGTTCGCGGAGAAGCTCGTCGCCGAGCACGGCGAGCTCGACCCGGACAACCCCGACCACACGCACCTGGGCGGCCGCTTCTGCACGCATCCGCCGGTGTGGCCGTATTGAGCCACATTGAGCCACGGTGGCCTCATCCCGTCTCGTCCTTGGAGGTGACGGTCTCGTACGACTGCGGGACCGCACGGGTCAGACCGGGGGGCGACGTGCGCCAACGGGGGTTTCCCTAGCCTGACTTGACATGACGAGAACCACGAAAGGCGCGCGCGTGCGGGCCGCCGCGACCGTCCTCGCGCTGTCCCTGGCCCTGCCCCTGACCGGGCTGACGGCCGCCGTCGCCGCGCCCGCGCCCGCCGCCGACCGGCCCGCCGCCACCGACGCCCCCGCCACCCGGCCCGAACTCCCCCGTCCCACCGGCAAGCACGCCGTGGGCCGCGACACCCTGCACCTGGTCGACACCGGCCGCCGCGACCTGTGGGACCCCGACAAGCCGCGGGAGCTGATGGCGTCGCTGTACTACCCGGCGCGCGGCGAGGGCGGGCGCCCCACCAGGTACACGTCCGTCGAGGCCGCCCGCGCGATGCTCAAGCACTACCAGCTCGACGCCTCTCCCGCCGCCTACAGCTCCACGCGCACCTACGCCCGCACCGGCGCGCCCGCCGCGCCGGGCAGGTTCCCGCTCGTCGTGCTCTCGCCGGGCTTCACCGCGCCGCGCTCGACGCTCACGCACCTCGCCGAGGACCTGGCGAGCCGGGGCTACGTGGTGGCGACGGTCGACCACGCCCACGAGGCGGCCGGCGCGGAGTTCGGCGGCGGCCGCGTCCCGCCCTGCCTCGGCTGCGACCCGGACTCGACGATCCCGGGCCCGCGCATCACCGAGAACCGGGCCCAGGACCTGTCGTACGTCCTCGACCGCCTCGTCGGCGGCAGGGCTGGCAAGCCGGGTGAGGCAGGCGAGGCAGGCCGAGCGAGCAAGGCAGGCATGGCCGGTAAGGCAGGCAGGACCGGCAAGGCGGCCTGGAAGTACTCCCGCATGATCGACCCCAAGCGGATCGGCGCGGGCGGGCACTCCATCGGCGGCGCCGCCACGGCCGCCCTGATGAACACCGACCGGCGGGTCAGCGCGGGCATGAACATGGACGGCGGCTTCTGGATCAAGCCCGACGGGCTGCGCGGCCGCCCCTTCCTGATGCTCGGCACCCAGCTCACCACCAAGCCCGAGAGCCCCTACAACTGGGGCGAGGTCTGGCCGCTCCTCGACGGCTGGAAGCGCTGGCTGACGGTCGCCGGGTCCGGGCACTTCACGTTCACCGACGCGCCCGTCGTGCTCCAGCAGCTCGGCGTGGACGACCCCGAGGCCCCGATCTCCGGCCGCCGCGCCGAGCAGATCACCCGCGCCTACATCGGCGCCTTCTACGACCGGCACCTGCGCGGCATCGACAGCCCGCTGCTCGAAGGCCCGACGCCCGGCAACCCGGAGGTGGGATTCCACCAGCCCTGATCCGGATCCGGCCGAAACCCTGATCCGCACCTGGCCCGAACCCTGACCCCGACTCCCGGTGCGGGCGGCAAACGGGCACCGTCCGCACCACGAACGGGCACGCCCGCCGCCCGCTCCGCAGGCCACGCCCGGGCCAAGCGGTCACAAACGGGCAGCATCGGGCGGGCTCCCGGCCTGGTCAGCCCCGAGCCCGCGCTGTAGAACTTCCCCACGGGCCCGAACGGGCCACGCGGTCAGGCCCGGGGCGGCGCCCGGGATCACACCCAGGGGAAGAGGTGGCGCGATGTCGGCGGAGGAACGTCAGCGCCAGATCGTGCGCACGGCCCGCCGCTCGGGGTCCGTTGACGTCGGCGAGCTCGCCGCCGAGCTGGGCGTCGCCAAGGAGACCGTGCGCCGCGACCTGCGCGCCCTGGAGGACCACGGCCTGGTCCGGCGCACCCACGGCGGCGCCTATCCCGTGGAGAGCTCGGGCTTCGAGACGACCCTCGCCTTCCGCACGACGATGCACGTGCCGGAGAAGCGCCGGGTCGCCGCCGCCGCGGCCGAGCTGCTCGGCGACGCCGAGACCGTGTTCATCGACGAGGGGTTCACCCCGCAGCTGATCGCCGAGGCCCTGCCGCGGGGCCGCGAGCTGACCGTCGTCACCGCGTCGCTCGCCACGGCGGGCACCCTCGCCACGGCCGAGCACATCACCGTGCTGCTGCTCGGCGGCCGGGTCCGCGCCGGCACCCTCGCCACCGTCGACCACTGGACGACCCGCATGCTGGCGGGCTTCGTCATCGACCTCGCCTTCATCGGCGCCAACGGCATCTCGCGCGAGCACGGGCTCACCACGCCCGACCCCGCGGTCAGCGAGGTCAAGGCGCAGGCCCTGCGCGCCTCGCGCAGAGCCGTGTTCACGGGCGTGCACACCAAGTTCGGGGCGAGCAGCTTCTGCCGGTTCGCGGGCGTCGGCGACCTGGAGGCCATCGTCACGAGCACCCGCCTGTCCGCGTCCGAGGCCCACCGCTACGCGCTCCTCGGACCGCAGGTCATCCGCGTCTGAACAGCCCCGCTCGCCCTGCCGCCTGAACGCAGCTGAACGCCCCCGCTCACCCTCCGCGGTTCCGCACGCCCCACGGCACCCCATATATCCCCTTTCATCCAGGAGCGATTCATGCGAACCCAGAGCCGACGGAGGCCGCGGCACCTGCTCGCCGCGGCCGCCGCAGGGACGCTGCTCGCCCCGCCGCTCTCCGGCTGCTGGGCCGGCGCGGGCGGGACCGGTTCCGGCGGCGACGCCATCAACGTACTGATGGTCAACAACCCGCAGATGATGGAGTTGCAGAAGCTCACCGCCGCCCACTTCACCAAGGAGACGGGCATCGAGGTGAACTTCACCGTGCTGCCCGAGAACGACGTCCGCGACAAGATCAGCCAGGACTTCGCCAACCAGGCGGGCCAGTACGACGTGGCGACGCTCAGCAACTACGAGATACCGATCTACGCGAGGAACGGCTGGCTGCGCGAGCTCGGCGGCTACGCGCGCAAGGACCGGGCCTTCGACCAGGACGACATCCTGCCGCCGATGCGCCAGTCCCTCACCGGCGAGAACGGCAAGCTCTACGGAGAGCCGTTCTACGGCGAGTCGTCGTTCCTGATGTACCGCAAGGACGTGTTCAGGAAGGCCGGTCTGACCATGCCCGCGCGCCCCACCTGGCGGCAGGTCGCGGACCTCGCGGCGAAGGTCGACGGCGCCGAGAAGGGCATGAACGGCATCTGTCTGCGCGGCCTCCCCGGCTGGGGCGAGGTCATGGCACCCCTGACGACCGTCGTGAACACCTTCGGCGGCACGTGGTTCGACAAGGACTGGAAGGCACGCCTTGACTCCCCCGAGTTTGAAAAGGCAACCCGCTTCTACGTAGACCTGGTGCGCAAGCACGGACAGGCCGGCGCCGCCCAGTCCGGGTACGCGGAGTGCCTCAACAACCTCACCCAGGGCAAGACCGCCATGTGGTACGACGCCACGGCCGCCGCGGGCTCCCTGGAGTCCGCCAAGTCGCCCGTCAAAGGCAGGATCGGCTACGTGGCGGCACCGGTGGCGCGGACCCCGAGCTCCGGCTGGCTCTACACCTGGGCCTGGGGCCTGCAGAAGGCCTCCCGGAACCCCGACAAGGCCTGGAAGTTCATCTCCTGGGCGTCGAGCAAGGAGTACGAGGAGCTGGTCGGCGAGAAGACCGGCTGGGCCAACGTGCCCGCGGGCAAGCGCGCCTCCACGTACGACAACCCCCGCTACCGCAAGGAGGCGGCCGCCTTCCAGGGCGTCACGCGCGCCGCGATCGCCGGTGCCCGGCCGCGCGACCCTGGCCTGCAGCCGCGGCCCGCGCCGGGCATCCAGTTCGTCGGCATACCCGAGTTCACCGACCTCGGCACCAAGGTCTCGCAGGAGATCAGCGCCGCCATCGCCGGACGCACCTCCGTCGCCTCGGCCCTGGAGCGGGCCCAGCGGCTCGCCGAGAAGATCTCCGAGGAGTACGAGGGACGATGACCGCCACCACGAGCCCACCCCTCACCCACGCGCGCGTGCCCACGGCCGCGTCGCGCCGCACGGCCCGGCTGCGCGTCTGGGCCACCCGGGCGCCCCTGCTCCCGGCCCTCGTCTTCATGATCGCCGTGACCCAACTGCCGTTCGTGGCCACCCTGGTGATCTCCTTCTTCGACTGGAACGCGCTCTACCCGCAGGCCCGCAGCTTCACCGGCCTCGCCAACTACGAGGAGGTGTTGACGGACCCCGACCTGCGCAAGTCCGTCCTCACGACGATCGTCCTCACCGCGACGGTCGTCCTCGCGAGCCTCGTCATCGGGCTCGGCCTCGCCCTGCTGCTCGACCGGAGGTTCCCCGGCCGCGGCGTCGTGCGCACGCTCCTGATCGCCCCGTTCCTGCTGGTGCCGGTGGCGGCGGCCCTGCTGTGGAAGCACGTGCTCTACAACCCCGAGTACGGCCTGTTCAACGGCGTCCTGCACTGGGTCGGCGGCGACGGCGCCGCCCAGCCCGACTGGATCTCGAACACCCCGCTGCTCGCCGTCGAGCTGTCCCTGATCTGGCAGTGGACGCCCTTCATGATGCTGATCCTGCTCGCGGGGCTGCAGAGCCGCGACACCGAACTGATCGAGGCGGCCCGCATGGACGGCGCGAACGACTGGCAGGTGTTCCGCCATCTCACGCTGCCGCATCTGCGCCGCTACCTCGAACTCGGCGCCCTGCTCGGCTCGATCTACATCGTGCAGAACTTCGACGCCGTCTTCACGATCACCTCCGGCGGCCTGGGCACCGCGAACCTGCCGTACACCGTGTACCAGAGCTTCTACCAGGCCCACGAGAACGGCCTCGCGTCCGCCGCGGGCGTCCTCGTCGTCATCGGCTCGATCCTCATCGCGACCTTCGCGCTGCGCGTGGTGTCGTCCCTGTTCCGCGAGGAGGCGTCCCGCGCATGAACGCCGTACGCACCCGGAAGCTCGGCCTCGGCCTCGCCGCCTGGCTCGCCGGGATCGTCTTCTTCCTGCCCCTCGCCTGGATGGCCCTGACGTCCTTCCACTCCGAGGAGGACGCCGCGACCAACCCGCCCTCGCTCGCGGCCTCCCTCACCCTGGACGGCTACCGCGACTTCTTCGGCGCGGGCGGCGGCGCGAGCCCCTGGCCGTCGCTGATCAACTCCCTGGTGGCGTCGACGGCCTCGACGCTCCTGGTGCTGCTGCTCGCGCTCCCCGCCGCGTACGCCCTGTCGATCCGCCCCGTCCGCAAGTGGACGGACGTCCTCTTCTTCTTCCTCTCCACGAAGATGCTGCCGGTGGTGGCTGGCCTCCTGCCGATCTACCTCTTCGCGAAGAACACGCACTTCCTCGACAACATCTGGCTCCTGGTCATCCTCTACACGTCGATGAACCTGCCGATCGCCGTCTGGATGATGCAGTCGTTCCTGTCCGAGGTGCCGGTGGCCGTCATCGAGGCGGCCCGGATCGACGGCGCGCGCCTGCCCACCGTCCTCACCCGCGTCATCGCCCCCATCGCGCTGCCCGGCATCGCCGCGACCGCCCTGATCTGCTTCATCTTCAGCTGGAACGAACTGCTCTTCGCCCGGGTGCTCACCGGCGTCGTCGCCCAGACCGCGCCCGTCTTCCTCACCGGCTTCATCACCAGCCAGGGCCTGTTCCTCGCGAAGGTGTGCGCCGCGTCGCTCGTCATCTCCCTGCCGGTGCTCGCCGCGGGGTTCGCCGCCCAGGACAAGCTGGTCCAGGGCCTGTCATTGGGAGCCGTCAAGTGAAGGCCGCCATCATCGAGTCCGTCGGCACCGCGGTGGTCGGCGAGGTGCCCGACCCCACGCCCGGGCCGCGGGACGTCGTCGTCGAGGTCGCCGCGTGCGGCCTGTGCGGGACCGATCTGCACATCCTCCAGGGCGAGTTCGCGCCGACCCTGCCGGTCGTGCCGGGGCACGAGTTCGCCGGGGAGGTGGTGGGGCTCGGCGCCGAGGTCACCGAGCTGCGGGTGGGTGACCGCGTCGGCGTCGACCCCTCCCTCTACTGCTACGAGTGCCGCTACTGCCGCACCGGCCACAACAACCTCTGCGAGCGCTGGGCCGCGATCGGGGTGACGAGGGCCGGGGGCGCCGCCCAGTACGCCGTCGCCCCCGTCGCCAACTGCGTCCGCCTCCCCGACCACGTCCGCACCCAGGACGCCGCCCTCATCGAGCCGCTGTCCTGCGCGGTGCGCGGCTACGACGTGCTGCGCACCCGGCTCGGCGCGCACGTCCTCGTCTACGGGTCCGGGACGATGGGGCTGATGATGGTGGAGCTCGCCAAGCGCACCGGGGCGGCGAGCGTCGACGTGGTCGACGTCAACCGCGACCGGCTCGCCACCGCCGTCCGCCTGGGCGTCACCGGCTCCGCCGCCTACGCCGACGCGCTCGACCGCCCCCAGGGCTGGGACGTCGTCATCGACGCGACGGGCAACGCGGCCGCCATCCAGGACGGGCTCGGGCGGGTCGCCAAGGCGGGCACGTTCCTCCAGTTCGGCGTCGCCGACTACGCCGCGCGCGTCACCGTCGATCCCTACCGCATCTACAACCAGGAGCTCACCATCACCGGGTCGATGGCCGTCCTGCACAGCTACGAGAGGGCCGCGGAGCTCTTCGCCGGCGGGGTGCTCGACCCCGACGTCTTCATCAGCGACCGCGTGCCGCTGGCCCACTATCCGGAGGCCCTGGGCATGTTCGCGGCGGGCGAGGGACGGAAGATCTTGGTGGTGCCGTAGGGGTCCCTCGCGGAGCGCCCCAGTCCCGCCCCTTCACCGAAACCAGGGGCTGCCGCCCCTGGCACCCCGCCCTCATCGGCGCTCCGCGCCTCGTCCTCAAACGCCGGACGGGCTAAAACCTTGCCGCA
>NZ_JBHYJH010000141.1:0-26500 GCF_042740445.1 Streptomyces sp. NPDC059003
CGCGGGGCCTCTCCTCGCTTCCGTTCCGGTGCTTCCGTTCCGGTGCTTCCGTTCCGGTGCGGCGGCGCCGCTCAGCGGCGCAGGGACAGAGGCAGCGTGGCGTAGCTGGTGATGCCCATCACGCCGCGGCGCTCGGGCTCCTCGGCCAGCTCGATCACGGGGAACGTGTCGATCAGCGCCGGGAAGAGCGCGGCGGCCTCCATGCGGGCGAGCGAGCCGCCGAAGCAGTAGTGGGCCCCGGCGCTGAGGCTCAGGTGGGGGCCGTCGTCACGGGTCAGGACAAGCCGCTGCGGCTCGGGGAAGCGCACCGGGTCGCGGTTGGCGGCGGCGAGCAGACACAGGACGAGGACGCCCTCGGGGATCTCGGTCCCCGCGACGGTGACCGGCCCGGTGGTGAACCTGCTCGACGCGGTGTTGTGGGTGCTGTAGCGCAGCAGCTCCTCGACGGCCGGCGTCGTGATGCTCTTGTCCTCCCGCCAGCGCTTCAGCTCGTCGGGGTGGTCGAGGAGCGCGGCCATGCCGGCCGCGATGAGGTTGGTGGTGGCCGAGAAGCCCGCGGTGAACAGGAACAGGACGAGCGCGATCAGCTCCTCGTCGTCGAGGCGGCCGCCGTCGGCCTCCTGGACGAGCGAGGTGAACAGGTCCTCGCGCGGCTTGGCGCGCCGGGCCGCGATCTCGCCGCGGAAGTACGCGGTCAGTTCGTCGGCCGCGGCGTCGGCGCGGACCAGGACGTCGTCGGGGAACATCCCGGCGAAGACCTGGGACCACTCGTCGGACAGCTGCCACAGGCGCTCGCCGTCCGCGAACGGCATGCCGAGCACCTCGCAGATGACGGCGACCGGGAAGGGCGTGGCCAGCGCGTCGACGAGGTCCACCGTCCCGCCCCCGGCCGACCGCTCGGCGAGGCCGTCGATCAGGCCGTGGGTCAGCCGCTCCACCGCGGGCTGCATCGTCTTGATCCTGTTGGGGGTGAAGACGCGGCTCGCCAGGACGCGGACCCGGCTGTGGTCGGGCTGGTTGAGGGCGACCATCGAGTTCAGATACAGGCGCAGGGACGAGTGGTCGGCCCAGTCGGGGCGCATCTGCGCGGCGATGCGGGCGCCGCTGTGCACGTCGGGCCGCTTCAGGAACTCGGTGATCTCGGCGTGCCCGGACAGCGCCCACACACCGAGGGCGGTGCTGCTGTGCACCCGGTTCACCGACCGCAGCGTGTCGTAATGGGGGAAGGGGTCAATGGGGTGGGGCGGCATGAGGAGCGCGGTCAGCGCGTCCTCCGCCTGCTGGTACGTGTCGGTCGCTTCGGTGGCCATGTGGTGGCCCCCCCTTTATTCATCGGTGGTGCTTCGGTGTTACGTCGGTGACGGTCCGGTCCGCGGCGCCGTTACTGCGCGGACCGTGTGTCCAGTTCGCCGTCGAGGACGTCGAACAGCTCGTCGGCGGAGAGCGAGTCCAGATCGGCCGGTTCGGTCTCGTCCGGCCGGTGGGTCTCGACCCAGCCGGTGGTCAGGGCGCGCAGCCGGTCCGCGACGCGGCCGTACGCCTCCGCGTCCGGCCGCGCCGAGGCCAGCGCCGTCTCCAGGCGGGCCAGTTCCGCTTCGAGCGACGTGGCGGCGGCCGCCGTGTCGCCGGTCAGCCGGGCGCGCAGTTCGTCGGCGGTCGCGGCGGGCGTCGGGTGGTCGAAGACCAGCGTGGCGGGCAGCTTGAGACCGGTCGACGCGCGCAGGCCGTCGCGCAGCTCCACGGCGGTGAGCGAGTCGAAGCCGAGGTCCTGGTAGGCCCGGTCGGGCCGCACGGCGTCGATGTCGTCGTGCCCGAGCACCGCGGCGACGCGGGCCCGCACCAAGTCGAGGAGGAGGCCCTCGCGTTCGGCGTCGTCGGCCGCGGCCGCGAGGCGGCGCCGCAGCTCCGCGCCATCGTCCCCGCCGCCGACCGGTCCCGGTCCGCCGGTGCGGCGGCGCGGGCCGCGCACCAGGTCGCGCAGCGGCCCCGCCACCCGCTCGGCGCCGCGCCCCCGCAGCGGAGCCGGGTCCAGGCTGAACGGCGCGAGCGCGGGTTCCCCCGTGCGCAGCGCGTCGTCCAGGAGCGCCAGGCCCTCCTCCTGCGAGAGGGCGGGCAGGCCCATGCGCCGCAGCCGGCGCAGGTCCGCCTCCTCGAGCTCGCCGAGCCCGCTCTTGGCCTCCCACAGCCCGAACGCCAGCGACGTCACCGGCAGGCCCGCCCGGTGGCGGTGCAGGGCGAGGGCGTCGAGGAACACGTTCGCGGCGGCGTAGTTGCCCTGTCCCGCGGCCAGCAGGAGGCCGCCGAGCGAGGAGAACAGCACGAACGCCGACAGGTCACGGTCGGCCGTCAGCTCGTGCAGGTTCCAGGCCCCGTCCACCTTGGGCCGCAGGACCGTCGCCATGCGCTCCGGAGTCAGCCCCCGGACCAGGCCGTTGTCCACGACACCGGCCGCGTGCACGACCGCGTCGACCGGATGCCGGTCGAGGACCCCGGCCAGTGAGGCACGGTCGGCCACGTCGCACGTCTCGATCGCGACGCGAGCCCCGTGGGCGGCCAGTTCGGCGCGCAGTTCCGCGGCGCCCGCCGCGCTCTCGCCGCGGCGGCTCGTCAGGACGAGACCGCGGACGCCGTGCACGGTCACCAGGTGCCGGGCGACCAGGGCGCCAAGGCCGCCGGTTCCGCCCGTGATGAGGACCGTGGCCGCGGGGTCCCAGGGCCGGTGCGCCGCGTCGACCGCCGCGGCGGGGACGCGGGCGAGCCGGGGGACGAGCAGCTCGCCCTCCCTGACGGCGATCTCGGGCTCGTCGACGAGCTCCGGCACGTCGCCCTCCTCGTCGAGGTCGAGCAGGACGAACCGCCCGGGGTTCTCCGCCGCCGCGGCCCGGACCAGACCCCACACCGGCGCCTGGACCAGGTCGACGTCGGTGCCCGGGACGGGCGCCGCACGGCGGGTGACGACCACGAGCTTGCCGTCGCCCTTGTTGTCCTCGGCGAGCCACGCCTGGATCCGTGCGAGGACCTCGTCGGCGACGGCGCGGGCGGCCTCGGGCGTGCCGCCCTCGGCCCGCGGGACCTCGTACACCTCAAGAGGGGCCTGGGGGGCGGGTCCGGCGGCGGCCTTGGTCCAGTCGAGGGTGAACAGCGACTCGCGGTGGCCGCCGCCGGCCCGCAGCTGCTCGACCGAGACGGGCCGCGCGGCCAGGGTCTCGACGGTGAGGACGGGCGCTCCGGTCTCGTCGGCGACCAGCACCCGCGTGCTGTCGTCGCCGTCCTGGCGCGCCAGGTGGACGCGCAGCGCGGCGGCTCCGGCCCGGTGGAGCGTGACGCCGCTCCAGGAGAACGGCAGTTCCGGCGCGGAGTCGTCCTCGTCCCCCGCGTCCGCGGTGCCCTTGATGAGACCGGCGTGCATCGCCGCGTCCAGGAGCGCCGGATGCAGGCCGAACCGGGCCGCTTCCGCCTCCTCCGGCAGCGCCACCTCGGCGAACACCTCGTCGTCGCCGCGCCGCCAGGCCGCCTTGAGCCCTTGGAAGACCGGGCCGTAGTCGTACCCGCGGGCGAGCAGCCGTTCGTAGGCGTCGGCCACCGGTATCGGCGTCGCGTCGCTCGGCGGCCAGGCGGTCAGGCCGGACGGCGGTTCACCGGCCGTGGGGACGAGGGCGCCGGTCGCGTTGCGGATCCAGGTCTCGTCGTCGGCGGACGAGTAGATCTCGACGGTGCGCGCGTCGGCGTCGTCCGGGCCGCCGACCACGACCCGGACGGCGACCCCGCCCTGGTCGGGGATGGTCAGCGGCGCCTCCAGGGTCAGCTCGTCGACCGTCCCGTACCCCATCTGGTCGGCGGCGCGCACCGCGAGTTCGACCAGGCCGGTGCCGGGCAGCAGCACGGTGCCGAGCACGTCGTGGTCGGCGAGCCAGGGCTGTGCGTCGAGGGCGAGCCTGCCGGTGAACACGGCACCGCCGGTGTCCGGCAGCGCGACCATCGCGGTCAGCAGCGGGTGCTCCACCGCGTCGAGCCCGGCGGCGGCACCCCGCTGCTCGATCAGCCAGTACGGCTTGCGCTGGAAGGGGTAGGTGGGCAGGTCGACGCGGCGGGCGCCGCGCCCGGCGAGTACGGCGCTCCAGTCCACCGGCACGCCGCACGCGTACAGCCGCCCGGCCGCGGCGAACAGGCTCTCCGGCTCGGGGCGGTCGCGGCGCAGCGTGGCGGCCGTGACGCCCTCCACGAGCTGCCGCGTCAGGGCGGTGAGGGTGCCGCCCGGGCCGATCTCCAGGAACCGGGTCACGCCTTCGTCCTCAAGACGGCGTACGTCATCGGCGAACCGCACCGCGTCGCGCACGTGCCGCACCCAGTACTCGGCCGACGCCACGTCCTTGGTCAGGCGGATGACCGGTTCCCGATAAGTGACGGACTCGGCGACCTTGCGGAACTCCGCGAGCATCGGGTCCATCAACGGCGAGTGGAACGCGTGCGAAACGGTGAGGCGGTTGGTCTTACGGTCACCGAAGTGCCCGACGACCGCCAGGACGGCGTCCTCCGCACCCGACACCACCACCGAGGACGGCCCGTTGACGGCGGCCAGGCCCACCTCGTCGGTGAGCAGCGGGGTGACCTCTTCCTCGGTGGCCTGGATCGCCACCATCGCCCCACCCGACGGCAGGGCCTGCATCAGACGCCCCCGCGCCGCAATCAGCCGGGCCGCGTCCTCCAGACTCAGCACCCCGGCCACATGCGCGGCAGCCAACTCCCCGATCGAATGCCCGGCCAGGAAGTCCGGCCTGACACCCCACGACTCCACCAGCCGGAACAACGCCACTTCGAGCGCGAAGATCGCGGGCTGCGTGAACTCCGTACGGTTCAGGGCCTCCTCATCACCCCACATGACCTCACGCACATCGAGCCGCACATCGAGCTCGGCGCACACCTCGTCGAACGCCGCCGCGAAGGCCGGGAACGTCTCGTACAACTCCCGCCCCATGCCCAGCCGTTGACTGCCCTGTCCGGTGAACAGGAACGCCAGCTTGCCGTCGCCGACCGCATCGGTGATCGTCTCCGGTCCGAGCAGTACCGCGCGGTGTTCGAGGGCGGCGCGGCCGGTGGCGGTCGAGTACGCCACGTCGAGCGGGTCGCCTTCGGCGGCGAGCGCGCCGATCTGCTCGATCTGTGCCCGCAGCGCCGAGGGCGTCCGGGCCGAGACGGCGATCGGCACGACCGGCAGCTCGCGGCGCTCCTCGGGCTCCGCGTCGAGCGGCGGGGCCTCCTCGACGATGACGTGCGCGTTGGTGCCGCTGATGCCGAACGAGGACACGCCCGCGCGGCGCGGACGCCCGTCGCCGCTCGGCCACTCCAGGGCTTCCGTGAGGAGTCGGACGTCGCCCGCCTCCCAGTCGACCTGGTGCGTCGGCTCGTCGACGTGGAGGGTCCTGGGCAGCGTGGCGTGCCGCATGGCCTGCACCATCTTGATGATCCCCGCCACGCCGGCGGCCGCCTGGGTGTGCCCCAGGTTCGACTTGATCGACCCGAGGTGCAGCGGCCGTCCTTCGGGGCGGCCCTGGCCGTACGTGGCGAGCAGCGCCTGCGCCTCGATCGGGTCGCCGAGCGTCGTCCCGGTGCCGTGCGCCTCGACCGCGTCCACGTCCGCGGCCTTCAGGCCCGCGTTCGCGAGGGCCTGCCGGATCACGCGCTGCTGCGAGGGGCCGTTGGGCGCCGTGAGCCCGTTGCTCGCGCCGTCCTGGTTCAGGGCGCTGCCCCGCACCACCGCGAGGACCGGGTGGCCGTTGCGCCGCGCCTCCGAGAGCCGCTCGACGACCAGGATTCCGGCGCCCTCGCCCCACGCCGTGCCGTCGGTGGTGGACGAGAACGACTTGCAGCGGCCGTCGGCGGCCAGGCCGCGCTGCGCGCTGAAGTCGATGAACGTCTGCGGCGTCCCCATGACGGTCACGCCGCCGACGAGGGCGAGGGAGCACTCGCCGGAGCGCAGCGCCTGCGCCGCCCAGTGCAGGGCCACCAGGGACGACGAGCAGGCCGTGTCGACGGTCACGGCGGGCCCCTCCAGGCCGAGGGTGTACGCCACCCGGCCCGAGACCAGGCTGCCGCCGCCGCTGCCGCCGGCGTAGTCGTGGTACATGACGCCCGCGAACACGCCGGTCGCGCTGCCCTTCAGCGTGGTGGGGACGATCCCGGCCCGCTCCAGCGCCTCCCACGACACTTCGAGGAGCAGTCGCTGCTGGGGGTCCATCTCGCGGGCCTCGCGCGGGCTGATGCCGAAGAAGTCGGCGTCGAACCGGGCCGCGTCGTGCAGGAAGCCGCCCTCGCGCACATAGCTCTTGCCGGGCTTGCCCGGCTCGGGGTCGTAGACGGCGTCGACGTCCCAGCCGCGGTCGGCGGGGAACTCCGAGACGGCGTCGACGCCCTCGTCGACGAGGCGCCACAGGGCCTCGGGCGAGTCCACGCCGCCCGGGTAGCGGCACGCCATCGCGACGATGGCGATCGGTTCGTCGTCCGCCGGGGTGGTGGTGGCGGCGACCGCCGTATCGCCGACGGCGCCGGACAGCTCCTCCAGGAGGTGCTGTGCCAGGTCGGTGGGGGTCGGGTAGTCGAAGACGAGGGTGGCGGAGAGGCGCAGTCCGGTGACGGCGCCGAGGAGGTTGCGCAGTTCGATCGCGCTGAGGGAGTCGAACCCGAGGTCGCGGAAGGCCCGGTCGGGGTCGACGGCGTCGGCGCCCGCGTGGCGCAGGACGGCGGCGGCCTGGGAGCGGACGATGCCGAGGAGTTCGGCGGCGCGCTCCTCGTCGGCGAGCCCGGCCAGGCGCCGCAGCAGGTCGTCGGTCGCGGACGCGGTGGTGTCCGGGGCGCGCCGGGGCCGGGTCGCGCGCACGACGTCCCGCAGCAGGGGCGGGGGCGTGTCGAAGGCCCCGGCGTCGAAGCGGACGGGCACCAGCGCGGGCCCGGGGACCCCGGCGGCGGCGTCGAGCAGCGCGAGGCCCTCCGCCGGTGCCAGGGTGCGCAGGCCGCCGTGGTCGAGGCCGTCCGCCATGCCGCCCCCGGCCCACGGACCCCAGGCCAGCGCGAGCGCGGGCAGGCCGTGTGCGTGGCGGTGGTGGGCGAGGGCGTCGAGGAAGGCGTTGGCGGCGCCGTAGTTGCCCTGTCCGGGGGCGCCGATGACACCGGCGACGGACGAGAAGAGGACGAACGCCGTCAGGTCCATGTCGCGGGTGAGCTCGTGCAGATGCCAGGCGGCGTCCGCCTTCGGGCGCAGGACCCGGTCGATCCGCTCGGGCGTCAGCGAGGTGAGTACGCCGTCGTCGAGGACGCCCGCCGCGTGCACGACGCCGCCGACGGTGCGGCCTTCGAGCAGGGCGGCCAGGGCGTCGCGGTCCGCCGCGTCGCAGGCGGCGACCTCGACCTCGGCGCCCGACTCGGCGAGTTCCGCAGCGAGTTCGGCGGCGCCCGGCGCGTTCGGGCCCTTGCGGCCGGTCAGGAGCAGGTGCCGCACCCCGTGCCGGGTGACGAGGTGGCGGGCGACGGCGGCGCCGAGGGCGCCGGTGCCGCCGGTGATCAGGACGGTGCGCTCGGTGTCCCAGACGGGGGCTTCGGTGTTCTGAGCGGGACCTTCGGCGTCCTGGGGGGAGGCTTCGGCGTCGGCCGCAGGGGCTCCGGCCGCTGGGGCTCCCGGCCCGGCCGGTACCCGGGCGAGGCGCGGCACCCGCACCTCGCCGCCGCGGACGCGCAGTTCGGGCTCGCCGTGGGCCACGAGGGCCCCCGGGTCGACGGCGCCGTCGCTGTCGTCGCTGTCGTCGCTGTCGTCGCTGTCCACCAGGACGAAGCGGCCGGGGTTCTCGCTCTCGGCGGCGCGTACGAGCCCGTGGACGGCGGCGTGACCGAGGTCGGTGCCGTCGGTGGCGCCGCGGGTGACGACGACGAGGGTGGTGTCGTCGCGCAGCGCGGCCTGGACGGCGGCCAGGGCGCCGGCCGTCACCTCGCGTACCGCGGACGGCGTGTCGCCGGTGGTCGGCGGGCAGTGGTGGACGACCGGCTGGGCGCTCCCGGCCGGGGAGCGTCCGCCCGTCGGCGGCACCCACTCGACGCGGAACAGGGCGTCCGGGATCCGGGCCGATGCCAGGGCGTCGGCGGTGACCGGGCGCAGCGTCACGGAGCCGACCGACGCGACGGGGCGGCCCATGACGTCGGCGAGCTCCACCGCGACGGAGTCGTCCCCGCGTACCCGCAAGTGGACCCGCGCGGCGGTGGCGCCCTCGGCGTGCAGGGTGACGTCCGACCACGAGAACGGGAGCACGGTGGCGTCCTGCGCGGTCAGGTCCAGGGCGTGCAGCGCCGCGTCCAGCAGGGCGGGGTGGAGGCCGAAGTGCCCCGCGTCCACGCCCTCGGGGAGGCTGATCTCGGCGAACAGGTCGTCGCCGCGCCGCCACGCCGAGCGCAGGCCGTGGAAGGTCGGCCCGTACGTGAGCCGCTCGTAGAGCCCTTCGGCCGCGAGGGGTTCGGCGTCGCGCGGCGGCCACGCGGTGAGTCCTGCGGCCGGTTCACCGGCGTCGGGGGCCAGGGTGCCTTCGGCGTGCTGGATCCACTCCCGGTCGAGCGGGGCGTCGTCGGCGCGGGAGTACACGGCGACCGGGCGGCGCCCGGTGGCGTCGGGGGCCTCGACGGCGACCTGGATGTGGACGCCGCCGTGCTCGGGCAGGATCAGCGGCACGCCGAGGACGAGGTCCTCGATGCGGCGGCAGCCCACCTGGTCCCCCGCCCGCACGGCCAGGTCCACATAGGCGGTGCCGGGCAGCAGGACGGACCCGGCCACGGTGTGGTCGGACAGCCAGGGGTGGGCTCCGGTGGAAAGCCGGCCGGTGAACACCACGCCGTCGGCGCCGGGCAGCCGCACCATCGCGCCGAGCAGCGGGTGGTCGGTCGTTTCGAGTCCGGCGGAGGTGACGTCGCCGCCCAGGCCGCGCTTGTCGAGCCAGTAGCGGGCGCGCTGGAAGGGGTAGGTGGGCAGGTCGACCCGGCGGGCGCCGCGCCCGTCGAACACGCCCGCCCAGTCGACGCCGAGGCCCGCGGCGTGCAGGCGGCCGAGGGCGGTGAGGGCGGCGGCGGGCTCGGGGTCGCGGCGGCGCAGCGACGGGACGAGTACGGCGGTGTCGGCGCTGGTGGTGAGGGACTGGCGAGCCATGGCGGTGAGGACGCCGTCGGGGCCGAGCTCCACGTAGCGGGTGACGCCCTCGGCCTCCAGGCGGGTCACGATGTCGGAGAACCGTACGGCCTCCCGCACCTGGCGCACCCAGCGGTCCGCGTCCGTCACGTCGCCCGCCGCGACGACCGGCACCCGGGGTTCGGCGTACGTCACGGACTCCGCGACCCGGCGGAAGTCGTCGAGCATCGGGTCCATCAGCGGCGAGTGGAAGGCGTGCGAGACCTTCAGGCGGTTCGTCCTGCGCCCGGCGAGGCGTGCCACCGCGGCGGTGACGGCGTCCTCGGTGCCGGAGAGCACCACGGAGTTCGGGCTGTTGACGGCGGCGATGTCGACGCCCGCTCCCAGCAGCGGGGCGACCTCGTCCTCGGTGGCCTCGACGGCCACCATGGCGCCGCCGGGCGGCAGCGCGCCCATCAGGCGCCCGCGCGCCGTGATCAGCGCGGCGGCGTCCGCCAGGGAGAACACCCCGGCGACGTGGGCGGCGGCCAGCTCGCCGATCGAGTGACCGGCCACGAAGTCCGGCCGTACGCCCCAGGATTCCCAGAGCCGGTACAGCGCCACCTGCACGGCGAAGAGCGCGGGCTGGGTGAACTCGGTACGGTGCAGCGCCTCCTCGTCCGTCCAGATCACCTCGCGCACCGCGGGGTCGAGCGCCCCGCACACCTCGTCGAAGGCGTCCGCGAACGCGGGGAACGCCGCGTACAGCTCGCGGCCCATGCCGAGGCGCTGGCTCCCCTGCCCGGTGAACAGGAAGGCGGTCAGGCCGGTCGTCCGCGCGGCGGGGGCGAGCGGGGCGGTGTCCGCCAACGCGTCCAGTCCGGCGAGGACTTCCTCGCGGTCGGCGCCGACGACGACGGCGCGGTGGGTGAGCGCGGCCCGGGTGGTGGCGAGGGAGTGGCCGAGGTCGACGGGGTCGAGGCCGGGGGTGGCGCGCAGGTGGTCGGCGAGCTGTCGGGCCTGGGCGCGCAGGGCGGGCCCGGTCCGTGCCGACAGGGGCAGCGGCACGGGGGCGCCCGGCGTCGGGCGCGGCGCGGCGGGCTCGGTCCTGGGCTCGGGATCGGCCTGCTCGATGATCACGTGGGCGTTGGTGCCGCTGACGCCGAACGAGGAGATCGCGGCGCGGCGCGGCCTGCCGGTGTCGGGCCACGGCTTGGCCTCGGTGAGCAGACGCACGTTCCCCGCGTCCCAGTCCACCTGCGGCGAGGCCTCGTCGACGTGCAGGGTCCGCGGCAGCGTACCGTGCCGGATCGCCTCGACCATCTTGATGACGCCCGCGACGCCGGCGGCGGCCTGGGCGTGCCCGATGTTCGACTTGACCGATCCCAGCCACAGGGGCTCCTCGCGGCCCTGTCCGTACGTGGCGAGCAGCGCCTGGGCCTCGATGGGGTCGCCGAGCGAGGTGGCGGTGCCGTGGCCCTCCAGGGCGTCGACGTCGGCGGGCGCAAGACCGGCCGCGGTGAGCGCCTGCTGGATCACGCGGCGCTGCGAGGGGCCGTTGGGCGCGGTGAAGCCGTTGGACGCCCCGTCCTGGTTGACGGCCGTTCCGCGGACGACGGCGAGGACCGGGTGTCCGTTGCGGCGGGCGTCGGACAGCTTCTCCAGGAGCAGGACGCCCGCGCCCTCGCTCCAGCCCGTGCCGTCGGCGGACGCGGCGAAGGAGCGGCAGCGGCCGTCGGGCGAGAGCCCGCGCTGCTCGCTGAACTCGATGAACGTCTCGGGCGTCGCCATGACGCTGACGCCCCCGGCGAGCGCCAGGGAGCACTCCCCCGAGCGCAGGGCCTGGCTCGCCCACTGGAGCGCGACGAGCGACGACGAGCAGGCCGTGTCGACGGTGACGGCCGGGCCCTCCAGGCCGAGGGTGTAGGCGACGCGCCCGGAGACCAGGCTGCCGTCGCTGCTGGTGAGGCCGTAGTCGTGGTACATGGCGCCGGCGAAGACGCCGGTGCGGCTGCCGCGCAGCGACGCCGGGTCGACCCCGGCGCGCTCCATCGCCTCCCAGGTGATCTCCAGGAGCAGCCGCTGCTGGGGGTCCATGGTGAGGGCCTCGCGCGGGCTGATCCCGAAGAACTCGGGGTCGAACCGGGCCGCGTCGTACAGGAATCCGCCGTGCCGCACGTAGGTCCTGCCGGGCTTGCCGGGCTCGGGGTCGTACAGGGCGCTCAGGTCCCAGCCGCGGTCGTCGGGGAACGGGCCGATGGCGTCACGGCCCTCGTCGACCAGCGCCCACAGGGACTCCGGGGAGTCGACGCCGCCGGGGAAGCGGCAGGCCATGCCGATGACGGCCACGGGTTCGGCGGCCGCGTCAGCGGCCGCGCGCAGGCTCTCGTTGTCCTGGCGCAGCCGCTCGTTCTCGATGAGGGAGCCGCGCAGGGCTTCGACGATCTCCTCGACCTTGGCATCCACCGTCGTCTCAGCCTCCGCTCACCGTCGTGGTCCGCGCGCCGATCGCGCCGACCGAGTCAAGGAATGCGCCGAGCACTTCGTAGAAGCGCTCCGGCTCCTCGAAGTGCGGGGAGTGGCTGGAGTTCTCGAGGATCTCCCAGCGGGCGCCCGGGATGAGTTCCTGGAAGGGGCGCACCGTGACCGGCGTCGCCTCGTCGTGCCGGCCCGAGAGGACGAGCGTCGGCACGTCGATGCGGGGCAGGTGGTCGATCACCGACCAGTCGCGCAGGCTGCCGATGACGTGGAACTCGCTCGGGCCGTTCATGGTGCGGTAGACCGTCGGGTCGGTGGCGGCCTCCATGTACGAGGCCATGAGCTCGTTGGGCCAGGGGTCGACGCGGCAGACGTGCCGGGCGTAGAACACGAGCATCGCTTCCAGGTACTCGTCGCTGTCGGTGGTGCCCGCGGCCTCGTGGCGGCGCAGCGTCTCGTCGACGCCGGGCGGCAGCTGGGCGCGCAGCACGTCCATCTCGGACCGCCAGAGCCGGTAGGACGCCGGGGAGTTGGCGATGACGAGGCCGCGCAGTCCCGCGGGCCTCTCCGAGGCGTGCCAGGCGGACAGCATCCCGCCCCACGACTGCCCGAACAGGACGTAGTCGTCGGCGACGTCGAGCTCGCGCAGCAGGTTCTCCAGCTCGTCCCGGAACAGCTCGGGGGTCCAGAAGCCCGGGTCGGCGTCGGGCAGGTGGGTGGAGCCGCCGTTGCCGAGCTGGTCGTAGTGCACGACGGTCCAGCCGCGCTCGGCGAACGCGGAGAGGCCGATCAGATAGTCGTGCGTGGAGCCGGGGCCGCCGTGGACGACGACGAGGGCCGGGCGGCCCGTTCCCCGCTGTCCGGTGACGCGGTACCAGGTCTCGTACTCCCGGAAGGGAACGGTTCCCTTGGCCGTGGGCGTGGACGCCATTTCTCAAACCACCTAAGTTCGGGTCGTTCTCACAGCGGTGCCGCGTCCCCCGCGCGCGGCGTGCACATCTCCGGGGGATCCCTGGTGCCGGTCGCGGCTCAGTCGGGCGCCACCAGCCACTCCTCGATGGCTCGGGCCGTCGCCGGGGCGTGCTCCATGCCGAGCGTGAAGTGGTGGCCTTCGACGGTGCGCACGGTGTGCCCGGGATCCCACGGCCGGGCCAGCATCTCGGCCGGGTCGACTCCCTGCGGCGGTGTCACGAACGGCTCGGCCGCCTGGACGAACAGGGTGGGCACGGCCAGCGGCACGGGGGCGAAGCCTTCGAGCACCTCGAAGTAGTGCGGCATCGCCGAGAGGCGGGCCGCGTCGTAGCGGCCGAAGGTCGACTCCTGCCCCATGACCTCGCCGATGAGACGGCCGAACCCGACGTCCATCGCCGTGTCCTCGACGCGGAAGGTGTCGATGAGGACCAGCCCGGCGGGCGGGGTCCCCACCCGCTCCTCCAGGTGGCGGGCGAGGAGGTGGCCGATGAGGCCGCCGGAGGAGTAGCCGAGCAGCGCGAACGGCTCGCCCTCGGCCGCCTCGAGGACGGCCTCGCCCAGGACCTGGGTCAGCGCGTCGACGGAGCCGGGCAGCGGCTCGCCCCGCTGGAAGCCGGGCAGGGGCAGCGCGGACACGTGCCGCAGGCCCCGGAACTCGGCGCCGAGGCGGGCGTGCTGGTGCACACCGCCGGCCGCCATGGGGGTGGCGAGGCAGATGAGCCGGGGGCGGCCGGGGCCGTCGGCCAGCTGCACGGCTCGCGGCACACGGTCGAGGTCGTCCGGCGCGGTGAACCGGGGCCGCAGCGCGGCGACGGCCGACATCAGCTTCAGCGCGCCCGAGGAGTCGCCGGTGCGGACCGCCTGCCGGAACAGCTCGGTGACGGTCTCGTCGTCCTCCGTCGGCGGCTCGGCGGACGGGGTGGCGGCGGAGAGTCCGGAGTTCAGCTCGTCGGCGACGAGTCGGGCCAGGCCGGACGGGCTCTTGCTGTCGAACACCGCCATGGTGGGCAGGGTCAGGCCGGTGGCGGCGTTCAGGGCGGTCCGCAGCTCCATCGCGGACAGCGAGTCGAACCCGGACTCCAGGAAGTCGCGGTCGGGGTCGACCGCGTCGGGACCGTCGTGCCCGAGCAGGGTGGCGGCGTACGTCAGGACCAGCTCGCGCAGGGTGTCCTCGCGCCGCTCCGGGGGCAGTGCCGCCAGGTCGCGCCGCAGTGCCTGCGGGTCGGTGCCCGCGCCGCCGGGCGCCGCGCTGCCGCGGGTGGGCGGGATCAGCGCGTGCAGCAGCGGGGGCAGTCCGCCGGCGCCCGCGGCGCGCAGCGCCTTGAGGTCGAGGCCCATCGGCAGGAGGACCGGCTCGTCGCGGGCGGTCGCGGTGTCGAACAGCGCGAGTCCGTCGTCCGCCGTCAGCGCGATCGTGCCGTGGCGGCGCAGCCGCAGCAGGTCGGCCTCGCTCAGGTCCGCCGCCATGCCGCCGGTGCCCCACAGCCCCCAGGCGAGGGACTGTCCGGGCAGCCCTTCGGCGCGGCGCCGCTCGGCGAGCGCGTCGAGGAAGGTGTTGGCGGCGGCGTAGTTGCCCTGGCCGGGCGCGCCGGACACGCCCGCCGCCGACGAGAACAGCACGAAGGCGTCGAGGTCGTGGCCGCGGGTGAGCTCGTCCAGGTGGAGCGCGCCGTCCACCTTGGGGCGCAGCACCTGGTCGAGCCGCTCCGGCGTCAGGTTGGCGATGCTGCTGTCGGCGAGCACCCCGGCCGTGTGCACCACGGCGCTCAGGGAGCGGTCGGCGAGCAGCCGCCGCACGGCGTCCCGGTCCGCGACGTCGCAGGACGCGATCTCGACGGTCGCGCCGAGGCCGGTCAGCTCCTCCTGGAAGGCGGCGGCGCCCGGTGCGTCCGTGCCGCGGCGGCTGGTCAGGAGTACGTCGCGGACGCCGTGCTCGACGATCAGGTGGCGGGTGACGAGCGCGCCGAGGCCGCCCGTGCCGCCGGTGACCAGGACCGTTCCCGTCCGGCCCCAGGGCGACTCCCGTTCCGCCGTCGCCGGGGTGCGCTGCAGTCGGGGCACCCAGAGGTCGCCGTCGATGATCCGCAGTTCGGGCTCGCCGTGCGCGACGGCCCGGGCGAGCGCGTCGGGGTGGTCGCCGTCCGTGCCGAGCAGCGCGAAGCGCGCGGGGTCCTCGGCGCGGGCGGCGCGGACCAGGCCCCAGACGGCGGCGTGCGCCACCTGGTCGTCGCGCGTGACGACCATGAGCCTGCGGTCGGCGAACCGCTCGTCGGCGAGCCAGGCCTGGAGGGCCCGGAGGGTGTGGCCGGTGGCCGTCCTGACGTCGGCGGCGATGTCGTCCGTGCCGTCGGGGAGGGTCAGCGCGACGGTCGCGGGCACGGGGTCGGCCAGTTCCGCGAGGTCGGCGACGACGGTCCAGTCGGCCCCGTCGGCAGGCGCCGGAGCCTGTCCGGCGGCGGGCGTCCACGCGAGGTGGAAGAGGAAGTCGCCGGGCCCCGTGTGCGCCGACGCGAGCTGGTCGGCCGAGACCTCCCTGGTGATCAGCGAATCCACGGACGCGACGGGGCGTCCCTGGGCGTCGGCGACGTGGATCTCCAGCTCCCCGCCTTCCTTGGGGGCGAGCCGGACGCGCGCGGCCGTGGTGCCGGAGGCGTACAGCCGGACGCCCTTCCAGGCGAACGGCAGCGCCGTCACGCCCTCGTCACCGTCCTCGCCGGGCGCGTCGGCCGAGCCCAGCATCGACGCGTGCAGGGCGGAGTCCAGCAGCGCCGGGTGCAGCAGGAAGGTCTCGGCACCGGCCGTGTCGTCGAGCGCCACTTCGGCGAACAGCTCGTCGCCGACCCGCCAGGCCGCCTTGAGCCCTTGGAAGGCCGGGCCGTAGAGGTAGCCGAGTGCCCCGAAGCGCTCGTACGCGCCGTCGGTGGCGATCCGTGCCGTCTCGGGCGGTGGCCACTGCGTCAGGTCGAAGGACGCGGTCGCGCCCGGCTCTTCGGGCGCGAGCAGGCCCTGCGCGTGCAGGGTCCAGGCCGCGTCGTCATCGGCGTTCTCGGCGCGCGAGTGCAGGGTGAGGGGGCGTCGGCCCGTGTCGTCGGCGGGTGCGTCGACCGTGACGCGCAGCCGGGTGCCGCCCGCGTCGGGCAGGGCGAGCGGCGCGTGCAGCGTCAGCTCGTCGAGGACGCGGCAGCCGAGCTGCTCACCGGCGCGTACGGCCAGTTCGACGAAGGCCGTCCCGGGCAGCAGCGTCGCGCCGAGTACGGCGTGGTCGGCCAGCCAGGGGTGGGTGTCCGCCGACAGGCGTCCCGCGAACACGACGGCGTCCGAGCCCGGCACCGCGATCTCGGCGCTGAGCAGCGGGTGTTCGAGCGCGGCGAGCCCCATGGACGCCGCGTTCCCGCCGTCCCCGGTCATCGGCCCCGCCAGCCAGTAGCGCTTGCGCTGGAAGGGGTAGGTGGGCAGGTCGACTCGGCGGGCTCCCCGGTCGGCGAGCAGGGCCGTCCAGTCGGGGGCGACGCCGGTGACGTGCAGCTGGGCGATCGCGGTCAGCACAGTGGTGGCCTCGGGCCGGTCGCGGCGCAGGGCGGCCGCCGTGGTGGCGTCCGGTGCCGTCTGCCGGGCCATGGCCGTCAGTACGCCGTCGGGGCCGATCTCCAGGAACCGCGTCACGCCTTCGTCCTGGAGGCGGCGTACGTCATCGGCGAACCGCACCGCGTCGCGCACGTGCCGCACCCAGTAGTCGGCCGACGCCACATCCTTCGGGAGGCGCATGGTCGGCCGGTGATAGGTGATGGACTCGGCGATCTCGCGGAACTCCGCGAGCATCGGGTCCATCAACGGCGAGTGGAACGCGTGCGAGACGGTGAGGCGGTTGGTCTTGCGGTCACCGAAGTGCGCGACGACCGCCAGGACGGCGTCCTCCGCGCCGGAGACGACCACGGACGTCGGCCCGTTGACGGCGGCCAGGCCCACCTCACCGGTGAGCAGCGGGGCGACCTCGTCCTCGGTGGCCTGGATCGCCACCATGGCCCCACCCGAGGGCAGCGCCTGCATCAACTGCCCGCGCGCCACCACCAGCCGCGCCGCGTCCTCAAGACTCAGCACGCCCGCCACCTGCGCGGCCGCCAACTCCCCGATCGAATGCCCGGCCAGGAAGTCCGGCTTGATCCCCCAGCTCTCGACAAGCCGGAACAACGCCACTTCGAGGGCGAACACGGCGGGCTGCGTGAACTCCGTACGGTTCAGCGCCTCCGCATCACCCCACATGACGTCACGCATATCGAGCTGCACATCGAGCTGCACATCCAGCTCGGCGCACACCTCGTCGAACGCCGCCGCGAAGGCCGGGAACGTCTCGTACAACTCCCGCCCCATGCCCAGGCGTTGGCTCCCCTGCCCGGTGAACAGGAACGCCAGCTTGCCCTCGTGCCGTTCGCCGGTCACCAGGGACGGCGACTGCGTGCCGTCGGTCAGCGCGGCGAGGCCCGCGAGGAGGCCGGGGCGGTCGTCGCCGACGACCACCGCTCGGTGTTCGAGCACGGCCCGTCCGGTCGCCAGCGACAGCGCCACGTCGGCGACCCCCGCGTCGGGCCGGTCCTCCAGGTGGGCGCGGAGCCGTTCCGCCTGAGCGCGCAGCGCCTCGGGGGTCCTGGCGGACAAGGGCCAGAGCACGGGCCCGGCCTCGGTGGCGGCCGGCGGCGCCTCGGCCTCGGCCGCCGGTGTGCCGTCCTCGACGGGAGGCGCCTCTTCGATGATGACGTGGGCGTTGGTGCCGCTGATCCCGAAGGACGACACGGCCGCGCGCCGCGGACCGTCCGCCTCCGGCCACTCCCGCGCCTCCGTGAGGAGCCGGACGTCTCCCGCCTCCCAGTCCACCTGCGACGACGGCTCATCCACATGCAGCGTCCGCGGCATCACACCATGGCGCAGCGCCTGCACCATCTTGATGATCCCCGCCACACCGGCGGCGGCCTGCGTGTGACCGATGTTCGACTTGATCGAGCCGAGCCACAGCGGGCGGTCCTCCAGGCGCTCCTGCCCGTACGTGGCGAGCAGGGCCTGCGCCTCGATGGGGTCGCCGAGCGTGGTGCCGGTGCCGTGGCCCTCGACCAGGTCGATCTGGTCGGCGGACAGCCTGGCGTTGGCCAACGCCTGGCGGATCACCCGCTGTTGGGCGGGACCGTTGGGAGCGGTCAGGCCATTGCTGGCGCCGTCCTGGTTGATCGCCATGCCGCGTACCACCGCGAGCACGGGGTGGCCGTTGCGCCGGGCGTCGGACAGCCGCTCGACGAGCAGCATCCCCACGCCCTCACCCCAGCCGGTGCCGTCCGCCGCCGTGGCGAAGGACTTGCACCGGCCGTCGGCCGCCAGACCGCGCTGGCGGCTGAACTCGATGAGCGTTTCGGGCGTGGCCATGACCGTGACGCCGCCCGCGAGGGCGAGCGTGCACTCGCCGGAGCGCAGCGCCTGGACCGCCTGGTGCAGCGCGACGAGCGAGGAGGAGCAGGCGGTGTCGACGGTGACCGCCGGGCCTTCGAGGCCCAGGGTGTAGGACACCCGGCCCGACGCGATGGCGCCGGTGCTGCTGTTGTAGGTGTAGTCGTGGTACATCATCCCGGCGAAGACACCGGTCGCGCTGCCCTTCAGCGACGACGGGTCGATCCCGGCGCGCTCAAGGACCTCCCACGACGCCTCAAGCAGCAGCCGCTGCTGCGGGTCGATGACCAGGGCCTCGTTCGGGGCGATCCCGAAGAATCCGGGGTCGAACTCGGCCGCGTCGTAGAGGAATCCGCCCTCACGCGTGTACGTCTTGCCGAGCTTTCCGGGCTCGGGGTCGTAGATCCCCGCCTCGTCCCAGCCACGGTCGGTCGGGAACCACGAGACGGCGTCCACGCCGTCCGCGACGAGCCGCCACAGGTCCTCGGGGGAAGCCGCGCCCGGGTAGCGGCAGCTCATCGCGACGATCGCGATCGGCTCGTCGGCGGCGGCCGCCGGGGCACGGTCGTCCGTCTCCGCGATCGAGGCCCGCTGCCCCACGGGCTCGGGTGCCACTTCCGCGGCCAGGTGCTCGGCCAGGACCCGCGCGTTGGGGTAGTCGAACATCAGGGTGGGCGGCAGCCGGAGGCCGGTGACGGCGTTCAGCGTGTTACGGAACTCCACCGCGCCCAGCGAGTCGAACCCGAGGTCCTTGAAGGCCCGATCCGGTTCCACCGACTCCGGGCCGCCGTGCCCGAGGATGGCCGCCGCGTTGCTGCGTACGAGCGTCAGCAGCTCCCCGTACCGCTCCCCCGCCGACAGGGCGGCGAGCCGCCGGCGCAGGGCGTCCGCCCCGCCCCCGCGTTCCGTCGACGCCACGCGCCGCGTGGAGCCGCGTACGAGACCGCGCAGCAGCGGCGGTACGTCCTCGCCTTGCAGGGCTCCGGCGTCCAGGTTCATGGGGACGAGGACCGGTGTGGGCCGCGCGCCCGCCACGTCGAACAGCTCAAGGCCCTGGCTGGGCGAAAGCCCCACCACACCGGCCCGGCTCAGCCGCTGCCGTTCGCCCTCGACGAGCTCCCCGCCCATGCCCGCGTCGGTGGCCCACAGTCCCCAGGCCAGGGACTGCGCCGGGAGCCCTTGGGCCCGGCGGTGCGCGGCAAGGCCGTCGAGGAAGGCGTTGGCCGCCGCGTAGTTGCCCTGGCCCGGGCCGCCGAAGACGCCAGCGGCGGACGAGAACATCACGAAGGCGGTCAGGTCCATGTCGCGCGTCAGCTCGTGCAGATGCAGCGCGGCGAGCGCCTTGGGGGCCCACACCCTCTCCAGGCGCTCCGGAGTCAGCGAGGCGATCACGCCGTCGTCCAGTACGCCCGCCGCATGCACGACACCGCTCAGCGAGCGCCCTGCCAGCAGCCCAGCCAGTGCCTCGCGGTCGGCCACGTCACACGCGGCTACTTCTACTTCGGCACCCGCGCCGGTCAGCTCCTCCACCAGCTCGGCCGCGCCGGGAGCGTCCATCCCCCGGCGGCTGGTGAGCAGCAGCCGCCGTACGCCGTGCTCCGTCACCAGATGCCGCGCGACCAGACCGCCCAGCGCACCCGACGCACCGGTGACCAGCACGCTGTCGCCGAACACCGACGACGGCACCGACTCCGACTCCGCAGCCGATACCACCGCTCGCAGCCGGGGCACATAGGCCGTGTCGCCCCGGAGCGCCACCTGCGGCTCCCCGGTGGCCAATGCCCTTGCCACAGCCTCCTGTTCGTCGGCGGTGTCGTCGTCCAGGTCGAGCAGGAAGAACCGGCCCGGCTCCTCCGACTGCGCACTGCGGACGAGACCCCACACCGCCGCACCGGCCAGATCGGTCACGTCCTCACCGTCGACCGACACCGCGCCCCGCGTCACGACCACCAGGCGGCGGCTCTCGGTCTGGAGGGCTTCAAGGAGGGAGTTCAGGGTAGACAGCACCTCGGCGCCGTCGGCACGCCACACCGTGGCATCCGTGACCGCGCTTCCGGCCGGGACGGCCGCGTCGCCGCCGGTGGCCGTCGGCGTCCAGTCCACCTGGAACAGCGAGTCCACCCGCGCAAGCGACCGCTCCGACAACTCACGCAACGCCAGCGAGCCCACGGACAGCACCGGCTGTCCCGCGCCGTCCACGGCCTCCAGCGACACCTGATCCTGGCCCGCCGAGACCACCCGGATCCGCATCGTGCCTGCCCCCGTGGCGTGCAACTCCACACCCGCCCACGAGAACGGCAACACCACCCGATCCCCCGCCAGCAACAACGGAATCGCATGCAGAGCCGAGTCAAGCAGCGCAGGATGAATACCGAACCGGTCCACCCCCTGCCCGGACACCTCGACCTCGGCGAAGACCTCCTCACCACGCCGCCAAGCAGGCTTCAACCCCTGGAAGACGGGACCGTAGGCAAGGCCCGCTTCGCCGAGGATGTCGTAATAGCCGTCCAGGCCGACCGGTTCGGCACCGGCCGGCGGCCACTGCGCCAGCTCTCCGAAGCCGTCCCCGGCACCGGCCCCGGCGCCATTGCCCGCGGCCAGGGTTCCGGTCGCATGGCGCACCCAGGACTGATACAGGTCGTTCTCGACGCTCGCGTACACCTCGACGGATCGACGCCCCGACCCGTCGTCCGTGCCGACCACCACCTGGACGACCGTGGCCGCACGCCGGTCCAGGACCAGCGGTGCCTCGATGGTCAGCTCCTCGACACGACCGCACCCCACCTCATCACCGGCACGCACCACCAACTCGACGAAACCGGCACCGGGAAACACGATCGCCCCCGCCACCACATGATCCGCCAACCACGCCTGCGAACCCACCGAAAGGCGACCTGACAGGACGACCTGGTCCGCACCCGCGACGGCCACCACACCATCCAGCAGCGGATGACCGAACACCTCCACGCCACGCCCCGACTCAAGCCAGAACGACTCACGCTCGAACGGATACGTCGGCACCTCCACACGACGAGCACCACGCCCGCCCAGCACAGCACCCCAGTCGACGCTCGCGCCCGACACGAACAACCGGCCCACGCCCGTGAACAGGCTCGCCACCTCGGACCGGTCACGGCGCAGCGTGTGGGCCGCCGCCGCGCCCTCGTCGATCTGCCGCACCATCGCCGTCAGTACGCCGTCGGGGCCGATCTCCAGGAACCGGGTCACGCCCTCGTCCTGGAGACGACGTACGTCATCGGCGAACCGCACCGCGTCGCGCACATGCCGCACCCAGTACTCGGCAGAGGCCACGTCCTTCGGGAAGCGGATGCTCGGCTGGTGATAGGTGACGGACTCGGCGACCTTGCGGAACTCCGCGAGCATCGGGTCCATCAACGGCGAGTGGAACGCGTGCGAGACAGTGAGGCGACGGGTCTTGCGGTCGCCGAAGCGGTCCACAACCGCCTGCACGGCGTCCTCGGCACCCGACACCACCACCGCCGAAGGCCCGTTGACGGCGGCCAGGCCCACCTCGCCGGTGAGCAGCGGAGCAACCTCGTCCTCGGTGGCCTGGATCGCCACCATCGCCCCACCCGACGGCAGGGCCTGCATCAGACGCCCCCTCGCCGCAATCAGCCGGGCCGCGTCCTCAAGACTCAGCACCCCCGCCACATGCGCGGCAGCCAACTCCCCGATCGAATGCCCGGCCAGGAAGTCCGGCCTGACACCCCACGACTCCACCAGCCGGAACAACGCCACTTCCAGCGCGAAAATCGCGGGCTGCGTGAACTCCGTACGTCCCAGGGCCTCCTCGTCGCCCCAGACCACGTCCTTCAGCGGCAGCTCCAGCGCCCCGCACACCTCGTCGAACGCGGCCGCGAAGACGGGGAACGTCTCGTACAACTCCCGCCCCATGCCAAGGCGTTGGCTCCCCTGGCCGGTGAACAGGAACGCCTGCTTGCCCTCGGTCACCGAACCGACAACGGTCTCGGACCCGACCAGGACCGCACGATGTTCCAGGGCGGCCCGGCCCGTCGCCGCCGAGTACGCCACATCCAGCCCACCCAGGCCGAGGGACGTGTACCGGTCGATCTGGGCGTCGAGGGCCGTCCGCGTCCGGGCCGACACCACCAGCGGAACGACCGGCAACTCCCGTCGCTCCACCGGCTCTTCCTCGACCGGCGGCGCTTCCTCGATGATGACGTGGGCGTTGGTGCCGCTGATCCCGAAGGACGACACGGCCGCACGCCGCGGACGCTCGCCCCGCGGCCACTCCCGCGCCTCGGTGAGCAGCTGGACGGCGCCCGCCTCCCAGTCCACCTGTGGCGTCGGCTCATCCACGTGCAAGGTCCGCGGCATCACGCCGTGCCGCATCGCCTGCACCATCTTGATGATCCCCGCCACGCCGGCCGCGGCCTGGCTGTGGCCGATGTTCGACTTGATGGAGCCGAGCCACAGGGGTTGGTCGGCGGAACGGTCCTGGCCGTACGTGGCGAGCAGGGCCTGGGCCTCGATAGGGTCGCCGAGGGTGGTGCCGGTGCCGTGGCCCTCGACCAGGTCGATCTGGTCGGCGGACAGGCGGGCGTTGGCCAGGGCCTGGCGGATCACCCGCTGTTGGGCGGGGCCGTTGGGAGCGGTGAGGCCATTGCTGGCGCCGTCCTGGTTGGTGGCCATGCCGCGTACCACCGCGAGGACGGGGTGGCCGTTGCGCCGGGCGTCCGAGAGCCGCTCGACGAGCAGCATGCCCACGCCTTCGCTCCAGCCGGTGCCGTCCGCGGCGGCCGCGTACGACCTGCACCGGCCGTCCGGGGAGAGGCCGCGCTGGTGGCTCATCTCGATCAAGGTCTCGGGCGTGGCCATGACCGTGACGCCGCCCGCGAGGGCGAGCGTGCACTCGCCGGAGCGCAGCGCCTGGACCGCCTGGTGCAGCGCGATCAGGGAGGAGGAGCAGGCGGTGTCGACGGTGACCGCCGGGCCCTCCAGACCGAGGGTGTAGGCGACGCGGCCCGAGGCGATGGCGCCGGTGCTGCTGTTGAAGGTGTAGTCGTGGTACATCATCCCGGCGAACACACCGGTGGCGCTGCCCTTGAGCGTCGTCGGGTCGATGCCCGCGCGCTCCAGGACGTCCCACGACGCTTCGAGGAGCAGCCGCTGCTGCGGGTCCATGATGAGCGCCTCGTTCGGGGCGATCCCGAAGAATCCGGGGTCGAACTCGGCCGCGTCGTAGAGGAACCCGCCTTCGCGCGTGTACGTCTTGCCGGGCTTGCCGGGCTCGGGGTCGTAGATGGCCGCCTCGTCCCAGCCCCGGTTGGTGGGGAACCACGAAATGGCGTCCACCCCGTCGTCGACGAGCCGCCACAGCTCTTCGGGCGAGCGTACGCCGGGGTAGCGGCAGCTCATCGCGACGATCGCGATCGGCTCGGTGGAGGCGGCTTGCAGGGCGCGGTTGCGCGCGCGGAGGCTCTCGGTCTCTTTGAGCGACGCACGCAGCGCCGCCACGAGTTTCTGGTCGGTGTCCGGCATCGTCATTCCTCAGGCGTTTCGCGCGGCGTCATCGAGATCGGTGTCTTGCAGGGCCATGCTGATCAGCGCTTCGGCGTCCATCTCGTCGATGTCGTCGATCGCGTCCTGCTCCGGCTCGGGTGCGTCCGTGGCCGGGGCGGCACCGGCGAGTTCGAGCAGGGTGTCCATCACCCCCACGTCGCGCAGCCGGGTGAGCGGGATCGACTGGAGCAGGCGGCGGATGCTCTCCTCCTGGTCGGCCGCGCCGCCGTCACCGGCTTCCGGTGCCACTTCCGCGACCAGGTGCTCGGTCAGGACCCGGGCGTTGGGGTAGTCGAAGATCAGGGTGGGCGGCAGGCGGAGGCCGGTGGCGGCGTTGAGGTTGTTGCGGAACTCCACCGCGCCCAGCGAGTCGAACCCGAGGTCCTTGAAGGCCCGCTCCGGCTCGACCGACTCCGGTCCGCCATGGCCGAGGACGGCGGCCGCGTGGCTGCGTACGAGCGTCAGGAGCTCGTCGTGCCGTTCGCCGGCGGTGAGCGGGGCAAGGCGCTGGCGCAGGGCGTCCGCCCCGCCGTCGTGTCCGGCCGAGGCCACGCGCCGCGTGGAGCCGCGTACGAGACCGCGCAGGAGCGGCGGGACGTCACCGGCCTCCAGTCCCCTGATGTCCAGGTTCATGGGGACGAGGACGGGCGTGGCCAGGGCGCCCGCCACGTCGAAGAGTTCAAGGCCCTGGTCGGGTGCGAGGCCCGTCATGCCCACGCGGCTGATCCGCTCGCGGTCGCCGTCGACCAGCTCACCGCCCATGCCCGCGTCGGTGGCCCACAGACCCCAGGCCAGGGACTGCGCCGACAGGCCCTGGGCCCGGCGGTGCGCGGCAAGGCCGTCGAGGAAGGCGTTGGCCGCCGCGTAGTTGCCCTGACCCGGGCCGCCGAGGACTCCGGCGACCGAGGAGAACATCACGAAGGCGGTCAGGTCCATGTCGCGCGTCAGCTCGTGCAGATGCAGCGCGGCCTGCGCCTTGGGCGCCCACACCTTCGCCAGGCGCTCCGGAGTCAACGAGGCGATCACGCCGTCGTCCAGTACGCCTGCCGCGTGTACGACACCGCTGAGCGAGCGGCCCTCCAGCAGCTGGGCCAGGGCCTCGCGGTCGGCGACGTCACACGCGGCTACTTCTACTTCGGCACCCGCGCCGGTCAGCTCCGCCACCAGCTCGGCCGCACCCGGCGCGTCCTTCCCCCGGCGACTAGCGAGCAGCAGCCTTCGTACGCCGTGCTCCGTCACCAGGTGCCGCGCGACCAGGCCGCCCAGCGCTCCGGACGCGCCAGTCACCAGCACGGTGTCGTCGCCGAACACCGACGACGGCTCGGACTCCGCGACCGACGCCGCTCGCAGCCGCGGCACGTGGCACTTGCCGTCCCGGACCGCCACCTGCGGCTCCCCGGTCGCCAGGGCAAGGTCGACTGCCGCCTGCACCTCCGCGTCGCCGCGGCCGTCGGTGCCGTCCAGGTCGACCAGGACGAGGCGACCCGGTTCCTCCGACTGCGCGCTGCGCGCCAGGCCCCATACGGCCGCACCGGCCAGGTCGGTCACGTCCTCGCCGTCGACCGACACGGCTCCCCGTGTCACGACCGCCAGGGGGCCGCTCTCGGTCTGGAGCGCTTCAAGGAGGGAGTTCAGCGTGGGCAGTGCCTCGCCGTTCCCGGCGTGCCACACCGTCATGTCGGCGCGCTCACCGCCGCTGGCGGCCGTCGGTGTCCAGTCCACCTGGAACAGCGAGTCCACCCGGGCGAGGGACCGCTCCGACAACTCACGCAACGCCAGTGAACCGACGGACAGCACCGGCTGTCCCGCGCCGTCCACGGCCTCCAGCGACACCTGGTCCTGACCGGCCAAGACCACCCGGATCCGCAGGACCCCGGCGCCCGTGGCGTGCAACTCCACACCCGCCCACGAGAACGGCAACACCACCCGATCCCCCGCCAACAGCAACGGAATCGCATGCAGAGCCGAGTCAAGCAGCGCAGGATGAATACCGAACCGGTCCACCCCCTGCCCGGACACCTCGACCTCGGCGAAGACCTCGTCACCACGCCGCCAAGCAGCCTTCAACCCCTGGAAGACGGGACCGTAGGCCACTCCGGCCTGGGCCAAGCCCTCGTAGAGCCCGGATGTGTCCACCGGTTCGGCTCCCGCCGGCGGCCACTGCGCCGAGACCTGTCCGGCGTCGCCGGTCCCTGTGGTCAGCAGCCCCGCGGCATGGCGGACCCACGGCTGGTACGACTCGCTGTCGCTGCGCGCGTACACCTCGACCGGCCTGGATCCTGACCCGTCGTCCGACCCGACGACCACTTGAAGCGCCGTCGCGCCGCGCTCCGCGAGGACCAGCGGTGCCTCGATGGTCAGCTCCTCGACACGACCGCACCCCACCTCGTCACCGGCACGCACCACCAACTCCACGAAACCGGCACCGGGAAACACGATCGCCCCCGCCACCACATGATCCGCCAACCACGCCTGCGAACCCACCGACAGACGCCCCGACAAGACGACCTGATCCGCACCAGCAACGGCCACCACACCATCCAGCAGCGGATGACCGAACACCTCAACGCCACGCCCCGACTCAAGCCAGAACGACTCACGCTCGAACGGATACGTCGGCACCTCCACACGACGAGCACCACGCCCGCCCAGCACAGCACCCCAGTCGACGCTCGCGCCCGACACGAACAACCGGCCGACCGCGGTGAACAGGCTGGTCACCTCGGACCGGTCGCGGCGCAGGGCGGCCGCCGTGGTGGCGTCCGGTGCCGTCTGCCGGGTCATGCCCGCGAGGATTCCGTCGGGGCCGATCTCCAGGAACCGGGTGACCTCCTCGTCCTGGAGGCGCTGGATGTCGTCGGCGAAGCGCACCGCGTCGCGCACGTGCCGCACCCAGTACTCGGCCGACGCCACGTCCTTGGTCAGGCGGATGACCGGTTC
>NZ_JBHYJH010000142.1:0-25783 GCF_042740445.1 Streptomyces sp. NPDC059003
GCCGGAAAGAAGGGGTCCTAGGGGCGGAGCCCCTAGTTTCGGGAAGGGGCGGGTCTGGGGCGCCCCCGCGCGAGCACCCGGGCCAGCGCCTCCACCACCTCCCCCTGATACTCCCGCCCGGTACCGAGCCGCAACCGCTCAAGCGCGGCCAGCGGCCCCTGCGGCCCTTGTTCCCGCACCATCTCGTCGTACGCATTGACCACCCGCACAATACGAGCCGTGAGCGGCTGCTCACGATACGGATCGGCCTGCCGCTCCACGACGACGGCGACCTCCGCCGCCACCCCGGTCTGCCGCACGACGGCCCCGCCGAGCAGCGCGATCCGCCGCTGCTCGGCCGACGGCAGCGCGGCCGTGGCGCCCGCGGGCACGGGGTCGACGAGGGAGAGCTGCCCGATGTCGTGCATGAGGGCGGCGTACTCCAGGACGACGAGGTCGGCCCCGCAGAGCCCGAGCTCACGCCCGACGGCCCGGCTGAGCTCGGCCACGCGACGGGCGTGCCCGGCCGGGGTGTACCCGGCTATCTCGGTGGCCCGGGCGAGTGAGGCGATGGTCTGCCGGTAGGTGGTGCGCACGGCGGCGTAGCGCCGGAAGGCGAGCTGGGTGAGCAGCAGCGGGCAGCTGAACACGGGCAGGGCCCACAGCCCCGCCACGGCGACGGCGAGCGCCATCACGGCCCCCGTCGCGCACACGGCGGACGCGATCCCCGACATGCCCCGCAGCTCGTCCCGCAGCAGCGGACCGAACGGCCAGCCGGACCGCGCGTGCGCCATGGCCGCCGCGAGGACGGCGTCGCACAGGGCGGTGAGCACGAGGAGCGCGAGGATGACGGCGACGTAGCAGGGCCCGTGCCCGGCGCGCTCCGCCGGCGCACCCGAGTCGTACAGGGGCTGGAAGCACACGGCGGCGAAGGCGACGGTCAGGACGCGGCGGGGGATGTGGTCGGCGCCCGGGCCGCGGCCGACGGCGATGTGCGGCACGGCGCCGACGAGGCCCGCCGCCACGACGACGGCGACGACCTGGAGGACGCCGTGGTGCGTGGGCCGCCCGCCGCTCTCGCCGAGCAGGGCGTACGCGAGGGCGCCGGCGGCACCCAGGGGCGCGGGTTCGCGCTTGCTGCCGCTCCCCCACCGGGCCAGCTCGCCGACGGCTATGAGCACGCCGAAGGCGAGGGCGATGCCGGGCTCCTCGGCGCCCCGCCAGAGGGTCGCCCCGAGCGCCACCGCGGCCAGCAGGAAGGCACCGCAGCGAAGCCCCGCCGTCACCCCCACGGCCACACGCCCGACACCCCGCGCGATCACCGGGCAACCGCCCCACGGCCACCGCCCCCACCGATCACACCGTCCCCCACCTCACCCACACCACAACCACCCCCACCACCCGCACCCGCACCCGCACCCGCACCCGGCACATCTGCCCCACCCGCACCCACCGCGGCGACCTGCCGCACCCCACCCGCCGTGACATCCCCCTCCCACCCGCAGCGGTCCACAGCGCGGGCCAGCGCCGCGACCACGGTGGGGTCGAACTGGGACCCGGCGCAGCGGCGGAGTTCGGCGAGGGCGGTGGGGACGGGGCGGGCGGGGCGGTAGGAGCGGGACGACGTCATGGCGTCGAAGGCGTCGGCGACGGCCACCACGCGTGCGCACTCCGGGATCTGACGCCCCGTGAGCCCGTACGGATAACCGCTGCCGTCGATGCGCTCGTGGTGGTGGAGGATCGCCGCCCGCGCCTCGCCGAGGAATCCGATGCCGCGCACCATCTCGTGCCCGTACTCGGGGTGCAGCTCGATGACCTGCCGCTCCTGCGGGGTCAGCGGCCCCTCCTTGCGCAGGAGCCGGGTGGGGACGCCGAGCTTGCCGACGTCGTGCAGGATCCCGGCGAAGCGGAGGACCTCCACGCGCTCGTCGTCCATGCCGAGCTCCCGCGCGATCATCACGGAGGCGCGGCCGACCCGCTCGCTGTGGCCGCGCGTGTACCGGTCCTTGAGGTCGACGGCCTGCACGAGGGCGCGGATGGTGGCCTGGTGGGCGGAGCGCTCGCGGTGGTACTGGGCGAACACCCAGCAGGAGACGCCCATCGGAAGGAGCACGAGGAGCGCGGCGGGCGGGCCGTACGGGCTGTTCCAGAGGACGGCCATCATCAGCCCGGCGAGCCCGTGGACGCAGACGGGCGCGAGCGACTTGGTCAGGAGTCCGCGCCACGCGATCCGCGCGGGCACGCGCTCGGCCGTGACGAGGATGCCGCCGTCGAGGGCGGTCAGCGCTCCGGAGAAGGCGAGCACCGCGGCCGCGGCGGGCAGCAGGACGTACGGGAAGTCGGGCGCCGACGCCGCGGCGGGCCCGCCGAGCGCGGCGTACGCCTGCCCGGACGCCCAGGCGGCCAGGGCGAGTTGGGCCGCGCGCCAGACCTTGCGCGCCCACCGGGGATGCCGTTCGACGGGGGTGAGCAGCGCGCCGGGCACGGCGACGAGCGCGGCCGCGGCGGGCGGCAGCAGGAACACCCCGGCGAGCAGCACGGGGAAGAAGGTGCGGGCGGCCGGGCCCCACCGGACGGCGACGCGCTCGCCCCCCGCGTACAGGAGGGCGAGCAGCGCGACCGGGGTCCACGGGGTGCGTGGGCCGAGCGCGGGCACGGCGCAGACGGCGCCGCCGAGCGCGGCGCACAGGATGTAGCCGCGGGCCCGCACCGGCACCGACCGCATAGCGTTCTCCTCCCGATCCAGGTCGGGAGACTAGAGCGGGCACGAAGCGCGCCCAGGCTCGCGGCAGCGAATTAGCACCTTCGGGTGAGAAAGCCCGAAGAAACCAGAAGAAACGTTCCCCTACCACCGCACCCGCAGCCGCCGAAGCACCTCCACCCCCCACAGGAGGCGCCCACCCCACGGCAGAGCAGAAACGGGCGGGCGGGAGACAGAACGGCCCAAGGCCCAGGGGCCAGATCAGGGCCCAGGGGCCAGATCCTCGTCCGGCACCGTCTGCCCCGACCGGATCAGGTCGATGCGGCCCATGACCTTGGCCCGCAGGTCGGCGGGCACGTCGTCCTGGCCGCAGCAGCGCTTGACCAGCTTCTTCACGGCCTGTTCGAGGCCGTACTTCTCCAAGCACGGAGAGCACTCCTCGAAGTGCGTCTCGAACTTGGTGCAGTCACTGTCCGGCATCTCGTGGTCCAGGAACTCATAGAGATGGTCCAGGACCTCACTGCAGTCAGTCTCGTGCGGCTCTCCGCAGCTCATGAGCCCGAGCCTTTCGCTTCGTTCGACTCTCCGGCACCGGCCGGGACCAGACCGCGGTCACGCGCGTAGTCCTCGAGCATGCCGCGGAGCTGGCGGCGGCCGCGGTGAAGACGGGACATCACCGTACCGATGGGTGTACCCATGATGTCGGCGATCTCCTTGTACGCAAAGCCCTCTACGTCCGCGAGATAGACGGCGATGCGGAATTCCTCGGGGATCGCCTGGAGCGCGTTCTTCACGTCGGAGTCCGGCAGGTGGTCGAGCGCCTGGGACTCGGCCGAGCGCAGACCCGTCGACATGTGCGACTCGGCGCGCGCGAGCTGCCAGTCCTCGATCTCCTCGGCGGCGCTGCGCTGGGGCTCACGCTGCTTCTTGCGGTACGAGTTGATGAACGTGTTGGTGAGGATGCGGTACAGCCACGCCTTGAGGTTGGTGCCCTCGCGGAACTGGTGGAACGACGCGTACGCCTTCGCGTAGGTCTCCTGGACCAGGTCCTCCGCGTCCGCCGGATTGCGCGTCATGCGCAGCGCCGCGGAGTACATCTGGTCGAGGAAGGTCAGCGCGTCCCGCTCGAAGCGGGCCGTGCGCTCCGCGGCCGTCTCCTCAGGCTGCCCGGACTGCTCGGCCTGGCCGTTCTCGGTCCCTGCGTCGGTCCCAGTGACCGGACCCACCTCCTCCAACGACGTGATGGGTCCGAAAGCGGGCCCACTCGAATCGGAGGATAGACGAACACCTGCTTTGCGCGCCGCTCGAATAGGGGCCGCCTTGGGCGCGCTCAGCACGCTCCACTCCAGGTCAGCGGACTTGGAGCGGTTCGGGCAGATGGTCGATCCCATGGGGCGGGCTCCCTCTCGTACGAACGCTTGCGGGGTCTGTCCGCCACAACAGTGGTCACGCACTCAACATTCCCGCCCACCGTGAGACGGCGTCCGTGATGCGTTTCACTGCCTCGTCCTGCCCGATGTCCGCCCGCTTGGGCACCGCGAACCCGTGGTCGGCGAACGGGATCTCGACGATGTCGTACGTGTCGCTCCGGGGGAACTCGGCGGGCTTGCCGAAGGGGTCGTTGCCGCCCTGGACGACCAGGGTCGGCACGCCCGCGCCGAGGAGTTCGTCCGCGCGGGACTTCTCGGGCTTGCCGGGCGGGTGCAGCGGGAAGCTGAGGGCGAGCACGGCCGCCGCGCCGAGCTCGGCCGCCGTACGGCAGGCCACGCGGGCCCCGGCGCTGCGTCCGCCCGCGATCACGGGGAGCCCGGGCTCCGCGAGCGCGGGCCAGACGCCGCGCCAGCCGACGTCCAGGGTCCTGGGCGCGGGCGCCACCTTCTTGCCCGCGACGCGCCAGGGCTGCTCCACCAGGGCGACGGTCACGCCGTGCGCGGGCAGCTCGGCGGCGATGGCCTTCAGGTCACGGGCCTCGATGCCGCCGCCCGCGCCGTGGCTGACGGCGAGGACGAGGCAGGGCTTCTTCGCGGGGTGCCAGGTGATCCGGGCGTCACCGGCATCGGTCTCTACGGTCTCGCGGTGGGGCTCACTGTGCGTCACGTCAGAAGAGTGTGCCCTCTTCGGGGCCTTCCAGTTCCTTGAGGAGCTCGGGGCCGTTGTTGCGTACGTTGCTGACGGCCGTCGACACCGGGTACGCGCGCATGAGGCCGTGCGGGGGCGGCTCCAGGAGGGACCGGAGGTCGTCCACGTCCGTGCGCGCCGGGTCGAGCCACGCGTCCCAGCGGTCGGGCGTGAGCATCAGGGGCATCCGGGGATGGATGTCGGCGAGCGTGCGCGGGCCCTCCTCCGGGGCGACGGCCAGCGGCGTGGTCTCCGCCTCCGTGGTGATCACGGAGCACGTCACCCACCACGCCAGCGGGTGCTCGTCAGGCAGCGTGCGGTCCCGCCAGAACTCGTACAGGCCCGCCATCGCGAACACGGACCCGTCGGCGGGCAGCACGAAGTACGGCTGCTTCCGCGGCCGCTTCTTCTTGCCCTCGACCTCCAGGTCCCGCTCGGCGGCGGCTGTCACCCACTCGTAATAGCCGTCGGCGGGCAGGATGCAGCGCCGGGAGGAGAAGGCCCGGCGGTACGACGGCTTCTCGTGCACGGTCTCGGCGCGCGCGTTGATCATCCGCGCCCCGCCCTCGGGCGTCTTGGCCCACGACGGGACGAGTCCCCACTTGAGCTTGCGCAGCTGGCGAACCGGACGTGGCTCGTCGGCGTCCTTAAGAGGACGGTCGAGGACGGCGTAGACCTCTTTCGTGGGAGCCACGTTGTAGTCGGCCTCCAGGGCCTCTTCCGGCTCCCACTTCTCGATCTCAAAGATTCCTGCGAGATCCTCGGGCCTACGACTCGATGCATACCGTCCGCACATACGTGCCACACTGCCACGCCCGCCCGTCACCCAACCACCACCCCTCAACGACCGCGCTACGCGCGGACCCCCATTGATCGCCGTCGACAGGGAGCCAACCGAGCAATGCACACCTCCGCTTCCGCCAGCCTCAGCGACCTGTGGGACCGCCTCTTCGGTACGCAGCCCGCGCCCGAGCAGTGGCTGGTGGTCGTCGCCGGCGCCGTCGCGCTCGCCGCCGTCCTCCCGCACGCCGTCTGGCGCGTCTCCCGCAACGCCGTCACCATCGCCCACGAGGGCGGCCACGGCCTGGTGGCCCTGCTCACCGGCCGCCGCCTGGACGGCATCCGCCTGCACTCGGACACCAGCGGCCTGACCGTCAGCCGCGGCAAGCCGACCGGCCTCGGCATGATCCTCACCGCCGCCGCGGGCTACACCGCGCCGCCGCTGCTCGGCCTCGGCGGCGCCGCCCTGCTCGGCGAGGGCCACATCACGGCGCTGCTGTGGATCGCCACGGCCCTGCTCGTCGCGATGCTGGTGATGATCCGCAACGCGTACGGCGCGCTCACGGTGATCGTGACGGGCGGGTTGTTCCTCGCGGTCTCCTGGCTCGCGGACACCGACGTGCAGGCGGCCTTCGCATACGCGGTGGTGTGGTTCCTGCTGCTCGGGGGCGTGCGGCCGGCCTTCGAGCTCCAGGCGAAGCGGCGGCACGGCGGGGCCGGGGACTCCGACGCCGACCAGTTGTCGCGGCTGACGCACGTTCCGGCCGGAATGTGGCTGTTCCTGTTCCACGCGGTGTCGCTCTGCTCACTGATAGGGGGCGGCCGCTGGCTGCTCACCGCCGCGTGAGGCCCGCTCAGCGCCCCGCGCGCCCCTCCGGCGCCCCTGGTACGTCACCGGCGCGTCACCCGGTGGACACCGGGTGGAGGCGTCGAGCGCCCTACCAGTTCTCTGTTTCGCCTGGATTTCGCCGCTTTTGATCAAGATCTGTGGTCATCGCCAACCACTAAAGTGAAGGGCATGACCGTGAACCCGACGCACACCGCCCTCTGGCCAGCCCCGCACGCGAGCGGAGCCGTCGCCGCGACGGTCCACGTGCCGGGCTCCAAGTCGGTCACCAACCGCGCCCTCGTCCTCGCCGCCCTCGCCGCCGAGCCCGGCTGGCTGCGCCGCCCCCTGCGCTCGCGCGACACCCTCCTGATGGCCGGGGCCCTGCGCGCCATGGGCGTCGGCATCGAGGAGACGGTGTCGTCCAGCTCCGCCGCGGGGGGCCCGGACGGCTCCGGCGAGGCCTGGCGCGTCATCCCCTCGGGCCTGCACGGCCCGGCCACGGTCGACGTGGGCAACGCGGGCACGGTGATGCGCTTCCTGCCGCCGGTGGCCGCGCTCGCCGACGGCCCGATCCGCTTCGACGGCGACCCCCGTTCGTACGAGCGCCCGCTGCACGGCGTGATCGACGCGCTGCGCGCCCTCGGCGCCCGCATCGACGACGACTCCCGCGGCGCGCTCCCCCTGACCGTGCACGGCGGCGGCGCCCTGGAGGGCGGCCAGGTCGAGATCGACGCCTCGTCGTCGTCCCAGTTCGTCTCCGCCCTGCTGCTCTCGGGGCCGCGCTTCAACCAGGGCGTGGAGGTGCGGCACGTGGGCAGCGCCCTGCCGTCCATGCCGCACATCCGCATGACCGTCGACATGCTGCGCTCGGCGGGCGCGCAGGTCGACACGCCCGAGGCCGGCGGCGAGCCGAACGTGTGGCGGGTCACGCCCGGCGCCCTGCTCGGCCGCGACCTGACGATCGAGCCCGACCTGTCCAACGCCCAGCCGTTCCTGGCGGCGGCCCTGATCACCGGCGGCCGCGTCACGATCCCCGACTGGCCGCTGCGCACCACGCAGCCCGGCGACGCGCTGCGCCGGCTCTTCACCGAGATGGGCGGCTCCTGCGAGCTGACGGAAGCGGGCCTCACGTTCACCGGCTCCGGCTCGGTCCACGGCATCGACGCCGACCTCAGCGAGGTCGGCGAGCTGACGCCGGGCATCGCGGCCGTCGCGGCCCTCGCCGACTCCCCCTCCACGCTGCGCGGCGTCGCCCACTTGCGCCTGCACGAGACGGACCGCCTGGCCGCGCTCACCAAGGAGATCAACGAGCTGGGCGGCGACGTCACGGAGACCGCCGACGGCCTGCACATCCGCCCGCGCCGCCTGCACGGCGGGATCTTCCACACGTACGACGACCACCGCATGGCCACCGCGGGCGCGATCATCGGCCTCGCCGTGCCCGGCGTACAGATCGAGAACGTGGCGACCACGGCGAAGACCCTGCCCGACTTCCCCGAGCTGTGGGCCGGGATGCTCGGGAACTGACGGGCGGATCACGACCATGCGCCGCTACGGCAAGAACCCGGACGAGGACGACATCCGCGTCCGCCCCAACCGCAAGGGCAACCGCCCGCGCACCCACATCCGCCCCAAGCACGAGGACGCGGCCGAGGGCATGGTCCTCACCGTCGACCGGGGCCGCCTCACCTGCCTCGTCGAGGACCGCGTGGTCGTCGCGATGAAGGCCCGCGAGCTGGGCCGCAAGGCCGCGATCGTCGGCGACCGCGTCGGCATCGTCGGCGACCTCTCCGGCAAGAAGGACACCCTCGCGCGGATCGTCCGCATCGAGGCGCGCACGTCCGTGCTCCGCCGCACCGCCGACGACGACGATCCCTACGAGCGCGTGGTCGTCGCCAACGCCGACCAGCTCGCCATCGTCACCGCGCTCGCCGACCCCGAGCCGCGCCCCCGCATGATCGACCGCTGTCTGGTCGCGGCGTACGACGGCGGCCTCACCCCGCTGCTCGTCCTCACCAAGTCCGACCTGGCCCCGCCGGACAAACTCCTGGAGCTGTACGGCGACTTGGACATCCCGTACGTCGTCACCAGCCGCGAGGAACTGGAGAGCGGCAGCGCCGTGCAGCGCGTGCGCGCCGAACTCGACGGCAAGGTCACGGCGTTCGTCGGCCACTCCGGCGTCGGCAAGACCACCCTCGTGAACGCCCTGGTCCCCGAGGACCTGCGGCGGACGACGGGCCATGTGAACGCGGTGACGGGCCGCGGCCGGCACACCACCACGTCCGCCCTCGCGCTGCCCCTGTCGGGGGACGGAGGCTGGGTGATCGACACCCCTGGCGTGCGCTCCTTCGGCCTGCACCACGTCGACCCGTCACGCGTCATCCACGCCTTCCCCGACCTGGAGCCCGGCACGGCGGACTGCCCGCGCGCGTGCAGCCACGACGAGCCGGACTGCGCGCTGGACGAGTGGGTCGCGCAGGGGCACGCCGACCCGGCGCGGCTCTACTCGCTGCGCAGGCTCCTTGCCACGCGCGAGCGGCGCGACGGCGACTGAACCAGCCGCTGAACCAGCTGCTGAACCAGCTGCGTCGGCTGATCGGACCGATGTTCGCGTTGTTTGCACGTCCCGCGCTCCGGTAAGTGCATAATCGCACCAAGATTCTTCAAAATCTTGGGTGAGTCGACGAAGCGGTCACGGAACGTTGCGAACGCGGGAGGCACAACCATGGCGTGGCTGCTGGTCATCGTCGCCGGAATTCTTGAGACGGGCTTCGCGGTCTGCCTGAAGTTGTCGCACGGCTTCACCAGGATCTGGCCGACCATCGCCTTCGCCAGCTTCGCCCTGGGCAGCTTCGGCCTGCTCACGCTCGCCCTGAAGAAGCTGGACGTCGGTCCCGCGTACGCGGTGTGGACGGGCATCGGCGCCGCGGGCACCGCGATCTACGGCATGATCTTCCTCGGCGACCTGGTCTCCACGCTCAAGATCGTGTCGATCAGCCTGGTCATCGTCGGCGTCATCGGCCTCCAGCTCTCGGGCTCGGCGCACTGATCTCCTGGCCCACCGGCCTCTCGGCCCACTGATCCCGCGGCGGGGCCGCATCAGCGTCCGACCGCTCCCGCGATCACCCGCCGCACCAGCTGCACCGGTTCCTCCTGAGCCCCCGCGGGCGCCACCACGTACGACAGGGCCACCCGCACCGCGCTCTCGCAGGCCCGCGCCAGGTCCTCCGTCTCCGAAGGGCGGCCGCGCTCGGTGAGGGCGACCATGGCCCGGTCCCTGACCTGCGCGAGCAGTTCGGCGGGCGTCGGCACGCCCGCGTCCGCGCGGCGCTGGGCCGGGACCGGGGAGCTGGACACCGCGGCCCGGCTCGGCGCGGGCAGGCGCTCGCTCCAGAAGCCGGTGAGCACGGCCCGCACCAGGACGTTCTCCCGCGCGGCGCCGATGGTCCACGCGCTCACCGCGGCGAGCCGGTCCACCGGGTCGCGGGCCTGCGCGAGGGCCCGCTCGACGCCCCGCAGGTACGCGTCGGTCTCCCGTCGCAGCAGCGCCCGGGCGAGTCCGTCCTTGCTGCCGAACTCGTTGTACAGAGTCTGCCGGGACACCCCGGCGACCGCCGCCACGTCGACCATCCGCACACCCGCCCACGGCCTGCGGGCCAGTGCGGTGTACGCCGCGTCGAGCAGTGATTCCCGCGCTGCAGGCATCGTCGCCTCCCGCTGCCACGGGCCGGAGCGGCCCTTGCGGTTCTGCTGGTCAGAGTTGACGTGGCGAGAAGCACTGTCAAGGGTTCCGGCGGGCGGCGCCCGATACGCGCTGTGGCTCGCGCGAAACGGGATCGATACTGTTCATCCATGCCCGACTACCACGATGATCTGCGCCTCGCCCACGTCCTCGCGGACGCCGCCGACGCCGCGACGATGGACCGGTTCAAGGCCCTCGACCTCAAGGTCGAGACCAAGCCGGACATGACGCCGGTGAGCGAGGCCGACAAGGCCGCGGAGGAGCTGATCCGCGGCCAGCTCCAGCGGGCACGGCCGCGCGACGCGATCCTCGGCGAGGAGTACGGCATCGAGGGCACGGGCCCGCGCCGCTGGGTCATCGACCCGATCGACGGCACGAAGAACTACGTGCGGGGCGTGCCGGTGTGGGCCACGCTCATCTCCCTCATGGAGGCGGGCGAGGGGGGTTACCAGCCGGTGGTCGGCGTCGTCTCGGCGCCGGCGCTCGGGCGGCGCTGGTGGGCGGCGAAGGGCGGCGGCGCGTACACGGGCCGCAGCCTGTCGTCCGCGACGAGGCTCCAGGTCTCCAAGGTCGGGCGGCTCAGCGACGCGTCGTTCGCGTACTCCTCGCTCAGCGGCTGGGAGGAGCAGGGGCGCCTCGGCGGCTTCCTCGACCTCACGCGCGCGTGCTGGCGCACCCGGGGATACGGCGACTTCTGGCCGTACATGATGGTCGCCGAGGGCTCGATCGACCTCTGCGCGGAGCCGGAGCTGTCCCTGTGGGACATGGCGGCCACCGCGATCGTGGTGACGGAGGCGGGCGGCAGCTTCACCGGCCTCGACGGCACCCCCGGCCCCCACAGCGGCAACGCGGCGGCGTCGAACGGCCTGCTCCACGGCGAACTGCTCGCGTACCTGAATCAGCGTTAGCCATCACGCGCCCCCCGAACTGAACGCACGCGCCCCCTTGTTGGCATTCCGCTTCGCTGCGACTCTGAGAGTCCCCCCACTTGTGAACTTGTGAATCCTTTCTCCAGGCAATGCCGTTCCCGGATGAAGGCATGCCGCGGGCAAAGGGATCACCAAGGAGGTGGCTCAAGCCCATGCTCGTCCGCGACGCCATGAGCACATTGGTCCTCACCATCGGCCCCGCCCACACGCTCCGGCAGGCCGCCCGCCTGATGTCGGCCCGCCACGTCGGAGCGGCCGTCGTCCTCGACCCCGACACGTGCGGGCTCGGCATCCTGACCGAGCGCGACGTCCTCAACTCCCTCGGCCTCGGCCAGGACCCCGACCTGGAGACCGCGGGCGCGCACACGACGACCGACGTCGTCTTCGCCGCCCCCGCCTGGACCCTGACGGACGCCGCGGACGCCATGTCGCACGGCGGCTTCCGGCACCTCATCGTGCTCGACGACGGCGAGCCGGTGGGCATCGTGTCCGTGCGCGACATCATCCGCTGCTGGGCGCCGAGCCGCCGTCCCACGACGGTGGCCTGAGCACGGCGAACGGGCCGGACCCCGAAGGGATCCGGCCCGTCACCCACGACAAGGGGCTGGGGTCTTAGCCGCGCAGGGCCTGGACCGCGGCCTCCAGCCGCTTGCCGAAGTCTCCGTCGGCCTGACGGAAGTTGTCGATCGCGCGCTCGGCGATGTCGTCCCGTGAGACGCCCGCGATGTTGCCCGCGAGGTTGTCGATCAGACGCTGCTTCTCGTCCTCGGACATCAGGCGGTAGAGGTTGCCCGCCTGCACGAAGTCGTCGTCCTCGGCGTGCGAGGGCGCCACGTGGTTGCCGGTGGCGCCGCTCACGGCCGTGGCCGCCCACAGCGGCCGGTCCGTCTGGTACGGGCCGCCGAAGGAGTTGGGCTCATAATTCTTGGCGCCCTTGTGGCGGCCGTCGTACATGACGCCGTCACGGCCGTGGGTGCGTGCCTCGGTGGCGTGCGGGCGGTTCACCGGCAGGTGGTCGGCGTTGATGCCGACGCGGTAGCGGTGCGCGTCGCCGTACGCGAAGAGGCGGCCCTGGAGCATCTTGTCCGGGGACGGGCCGATGCCCGGCACGAAGTGGGCGGGGCTGAAGATGGCCTGCTCGACCTCGGCGAAGATGTTCTCCGGGTTGCGGTTGAGCTCCAGCTTGCCGATCTCGACCGGCGGGTAGTCCGCGTGCGGCCACACCTTGGTGAGGTCGAACGGGTTGAAGCGGTAGGTCGCCGCGTCGGCAACCGGCATGATCTGGACCTGCACGGTCCAGGTCGGGAACTCGCCGCGCTCGATGGCCTCGCGCAGGTCGCGCTGGTGCGAGTCGGGGTCCTTGCCCGCGAGGACCTCCGCCTCCTGCGCGGTCAGGTTCTTGATGCCCTGGTCGGTCTTGAAGTGGTACTTGACCCAGAAGGCCTCGCCCGCCTCGTTGCTCCACTGGAAGGTGTGCGAGCCGAACCCGTCCATGTGCCGGTACGACGCCGGGATGCCGCGGTCACCGAACAGCCAGGTCACCTGGTGCGTGGTCTCCGGGCTCAGGCCCCAGAAGTCCCACACGTTGTCGGCCTCCTGGGAGCCCGTGTACGGGTCGCGCTTCTGCGTGTGGATGAAGTCGGGGAACTTGATGGCGTCCTTGATGAAGAAGATCGGGGTGTTGTTCCCGACGAGGTCGTAGTTCCCCTCCTCGGTGTAGAACTTCAGCGAGAAGCCACGCGGGTCGCGCACCGCGTCGGCCGCGCCCAGGTTGCCGGCGACCGTCGAGAAGCGGAGGAAGACCTCGGTCTCCTTGCCGATCTCGGAGAGGAACTTGGCACGCGTGTACGGGGTGACGTCCGCCGTCACCTTGAACGTGCCGTACGCGCCCGCACCGCGGGCGTGCACGATGCGCTCCGGGATGCGCTCGCGGTTGAAGTGGGCGAGCTTCTCCAGGAGGAGCTGGTCCTGGATCAGCATCGGACCGCCGACGCCCGCGGTCTCGCTGTTCTGGTTGTCGGCGACCGGCGCCCCGGCCTCGGTGGTGAGGGGTCCCTGCGTCACGTGCGCCTCCTGCGTCATGTCGTGCCACTCCTGTCCCTTGGCGTGTGCCGAACTCGATCCTACGATAGACATTGTCTAAGTCAAGCAACCTTCCAAAGTCACACTCGTTCGGGACCTGGTCCCCTTGCCTGTTAGGCTGGCTGACATGAGCGACCTGTTGGAACGACTGCGCGGACGCGGCTGGCGCATGACCGCCCAGCGACGTGTCGTGGCCGAGGTCCTCGACGGGGACCATGTGCATCTGACGGCCGACGAGGTGCACGCGCGCGCCGTCACCAAGCTGCCGGAGATCTCCCGGGCGACCGTCTACAACACGCTGGGCGAGCTGGTTTCGCTCGGCGAGATCCTCGAGGTGTCGACCGACCGCAGAGCCAAGCGGTACGACCCGAACGCGCACCGGCCGCACCAGCACCTGGTCTGCGCCCGCTGCGGCGCGATCCGCGACGTGCACCCGACGGGCAGCCCCCTGGCGAGCCTCCCCGACTCGGAGCGCTTCGGCTTCACGATCTCGGACGTGGAGGTCACGTACCGGGGCGTGTGCCCCAGTTGCGCGGCGGACGCGTAAGCAGACAGCAGGCGCTTCAGTAGATATGTGTAAGCCCCGGTCACCTGGTGACCGGGGCTTACACATATCCGCTGACACAAGAACACCGAAGGCCCGGAACCAGTGACTGGCTCCGGGCCTTCGGCCATGAGTAGCGGGGACAGGATTTGAACCTGCGACCTCTGGGTTATGAGCCCAGCGAGCTACCGAGCTGCTCCACCCCGCGTCGGTGAACACAACAGTACGGCAAGCCTACGACCAGCGCAAATCGCTTCGCGCCCCGCAGTGCGCGCCCCGCCTGCGCGCCCCGCGCTCGGTGCGCCTACGCCGTGAGCTCCTGGTGCAGTGCCTCCCGCAGGCGCCCGGCTCGCTCGGCGACCTCCGGCGGGCCCAGGTCCACCGCGCGGGCGGCCCAGCGCTGCCCCTCGGCGAGCTGGCCCCGGCGGGCGTAGAGCAGCGCGAGGCGGAGCGCCGCCCGGCCGTGTCCCGCGTCGGCGGCGCGGGTCCACCACAGCGCCGCCTCCGGCTCGCTCCCCTCGCGGGCGAGCAGCAGGCCCAGATTGAACGCTCCGTTCCGGCTCCCGGCCTCCGCCGCGAGGCGGTACCAGCGCGCGGCCTCGACCACGTCGCCCCGGCCCGCGGCCAGCATGCCGACCCGGACCTGGGCACGCCGGTGCCCCTGCTCGGCCGCGCGCTCGTACCACTCCTCGCACTCCGTCTTCTGCGCCGCGGGCTCCCCGAGCGCGGGCGCGTCGGCGGCCGGGCGGCGCGCGTCGAGCACCGTGCCGAGCCGGTACGCCGCCTCGGCGCTGCCGCCGCCCGCCGCGCACCGCAGGTGCCGCTCGGCCTCCCGCTCGTCGCCGTCGCGCAGCCGCGCCGTGCCGACCTGGAGCGCGGCCTCCGTGTGGCCCGCCGCCGCGGCGCGCTCGTACCACCTGAGGGCCGCCGCGTCGTCGCCCCGGCCCGCGTACAGGATGCCCAGGTTGAACGCCGCGTCGACGCTGCCGGCCTCCGCCGCCTTGGAGAACCACGGCTCGGCGCCCGCCGCGTCGCCGCGCTGGAGCAGCAGCACGGCGAGCGCGTTGGCCGCCTCGCGGTGCCCGGCGTACGCGGCGCGGCGGTACCACTGGTCGGCCTGCGAGGTGCGCTTCTGCTCGGCGCACAGCAGGCCCAGGTTGTACGCGCCGTTCACGTCGCCCGCGTCCATCGCCGCGCGGTACCACCGCTCGGCGGTCTGGGTCTCGCCGCGCTCGGCGTGCAGCGCGCCCAGGGCGTTGGCGGCGTTCCCGTCGCCGTCCTGGGCGGCCTTGAGCCACCACACGGCGGCGTTCTCCGTGTCACCGGCGTCGCGCAGCAGGAAGCCGAGGGCGCAGGCGGCCCGCGCCTCGCCGTCCTTCGCGGACGTCAGGTACCAGCGCCCGGCCTCCTTCAGCTCGCCGCGCCCCTCCAGGATCGCGCCGAGGTGCAGCGCGGCACGCCGGTGGCCGCGCGCGGCGGCCTGGCGGTACCACTGCTCGGCCTCTTCGAGGAGCGAGAGGCCCTTCTCGGATGCGGTGTCGGCGGAGCGGGCGCCGCGGGCACGGGCACCGTCGGAGCGGGCACCCTCGGCGCGCGCGGGAGTGGGGCGCGCCGCGGTGGGACGCGTGCCGTCACGGCGCGCACTCTCGGCGCGCGCGCCGACAGAACGTACCGAACCAGGCCGTACGCCCCCCGAGGCCATGCCGCCGAGGGAGCGCGTGCCCCCCTCGCCGGGGCCCTCGCGCTCCACGCGCCGGTCGAGGGCGCGCGCCAGGCGGTACGCCGCCTCCCGGTGGCCGCGCTCGGCCGCCGTGCGCATCCACAGCTCGGCGCCGACGTCGCCGCGGTGCTCCAGGAGGTCGGCGAGCGCGTACGCCCCCAGGGTGTGGCCCTGTTCGGCGGACTGGCGCAGCCAGTACTCGGCGGCGGGCTCGTCGCCGCGCTCGCGGTGGTGGCGGCCGAGGGCGTGCGCCGCGGCGGCGGAACCGGCGACGGCGGCGATCCGCCACCATCCGGCCGCCTCGTCGACGTAGCCGCGCTGGTGCAGGAGGACGCCGAGATTGTTGGCCGCGGCGCGGTCACCGGCCGCGGTGGCACCGCGCAGCAAGGATTCGGCACCGTCGAGGTCGCCGCGGCGCAGCAGCAGGCTGCCGAGCACGCTCATCGCGTCCACGTCCCCGGTCTCGGCCGCGCGCCGGTACCGCAGCTCCTCCGCCGCCTCGCCGGGATCCTCCCGGTCGGCCGGCTGCGCAAACCGCCCTGTCTCCAACAGAGTTGCCTTGTCCCCCATAACGTCCATCGTCGCACCACCTGCAACCTGGGTACATCCGGTATACCGCAGCCAGTGAGGTCACTTCAGCGTTTTGTCGACATGCCCACAGAGAGATAAGTGAAACACAGGTTTCCCCAACTCCCCCCGCCCGGAGCACTCTTCGCAAGAACCCCACACCACTGGCATGGGACACCGGCATGGGCGTCGCCCGAAAGGGGGCGCGCCGGGCGCGGCGGCCACCGGCCGAACACGCGGTGATCAAGGCGTCGGGACATGACGAAGGCCCGGATCCTGCTGGAGGATCCGGGCCTTCGACCTGCAAGTAGCGGGGACAGGATTTGAACCTGCGACCTCTGGGTTATGAGCCCAGCGAGCTACCGAGCTGCTCCACCCCGCGCCGTTGTGTATGAAACCGTACCACGGCGCGAGGTGGCGTCCGCGCGCCGTGCGCGCGGGACGGGGCTACCCGCCGAGCCGCTATCCGCTGTCGCCGTCCCCCTTGTCGCCGCTCTTGTCGCCGCTCTTGTCGCCGCTCTTGTCGCCGCTCTTGTCGCCGTTCCTGTCGCTGTTCTTGCCGTTGCCCTTGTCGCCGCCCTGGCTGCGCTGCTTGGCCTTCTCAGCCCGCTTCAGGGCGTCCTCGAGCCGCTTCTGCGCCTTGGCGTAGGCCTCCAGGTCCTTGTCCTCCAGGGCCTGCTGGCTGTCCTCGAACGCCTGCTGCGCGTCGTCGAGCGCCTCCGTGACCGTCGGATCACTGGCCGCGGGCGGCTTGGTGCCCGGTGGCTTGGTGCCCGGTGGCTCCTCCTTGGGCGGCTCCCCCGAACCGTTGGCCTTGAAGACCTGGTCGAGGGCCTCCTCCAAGGAGTCCGCGAACACGTTCTCCGTGCCGTAGGACACGGCCACCTTCTTCAGGAGCGGATACGCCGATTTGCGTCCCTGTACGTAGATGGGTTCGACGTACAGGAAGCCGTCGTTGAGCGGCACCGTCATCAAGTTGCCGTAGAGGACGTCGGAGTCGGCGCCCTTCATGTCTCTGATGAAGTTTCCGACTTCGGGCAACGAGTTGAGTTTGTTCTGCACCTGTTCGGGGCCGTCGGGATCGCCCTCGACTCTCAGCAGGGTCGCCTTGCCGTAGTTCGGACTGTTCGCGTCGGCGTCGACCGCCATGAAGGCACGGAGGTTGGGTCGATTGCTCGGCGTGAAGGTCGTCGTCAGCGAGAACTGCTGCTGGTCCGCGCCCGGCGTCTTCATCGACAGGTAGTACGGCGGCACGGAGACGCTGTCCCGCTGCTTCGTCGGGTCGTTCGGCACCTGCCAGGCGTCACTGCCGTTGTAGAACTGGCCCGGGTCGGTGACGTGGTAGAGCGTGAGCAGCTCCCGCTGGACCTTGAACATGTCCTGTGGGTACCGCAGGTGCTCCTGCAGCTCCCCGGGGATCTCGTCCTTGTCCTTGACCGTGCCGGGGAACGCCTTCTTCCACGTCTTCAGGACGGGGTCCTTGTCGTCCCAGGTGTAGAGCTTGACCGTGCCGTCGTAGGCGTCGACGGTGGCCTTCACCGAGTTGCGGATGTAGTTGACCTGGTTCTGCTGGGCGATCACCGTGCGCTGGCTGTCCTTGTTGGACAGGGAGTCCGCCGTGGTGTCGCCGAGGGTCGTCCGCGAGGCGTAGGGATAGTTGTTGATCGTCGTATAGGCGTCGACGACCCACTGGACGCGGCCGTTGATGACCGTCGGATAGGTGTCGCCGTCGATGGTCAGCCAGGGGGCGACCGCCTCTACGCGCTCCTTGGGGGTGCGGTTGTACAGCACCCGTGAGCCCTCGCCGATCGCGCCCGAGTACAGGATCTGCGGCTCCCCGAAGGAGACCGCGTACGCGGCCCTGGTGATCGGGTTGGAGAGCTTGACGCCGCTCTTGCCCTCGTAGCTGTAGGTCTTCTGGCCCTCGTCCCGCTCGTAGTCGAGCTCCTTCTGGGGGCCGCCGACGATCGCGTACGACTTGGTCTTCTCGCCGTAGTAGATCCGCTGCTCGTAGTCGGGGAAGCCGCCCTTGGTGGGCAGACCGGACGAGGTGAAGTCCGGGGCGCCCTTCGAGCCCTTCTTGACCGTGGTGCCCTTGGCGGCGACCGCTCCGTAGCCGTGCGTGTAGACGAAGTGGTCGTTGATCCAGTTGCGCTTCTCGAGCCGGTCCAGGTTGAGCTCGCGCAGGCCGATGATGGTGTCCTGGCCCTTGTACCGGTCGACGTCCAGCGTCATCGGGAACTGGTAGTACTCGCGCTTCTGCTCCAGCTGCTGGAACGTCGGCGAGACGATGTTCGGGTCGTTCAGGCGGTAGCTGGCGGCCGTGCCGGCGGCGTCACGCTTCTTCTGGGCGTCCGCGCCGATCACCCCCGAGCCGTCGTACTCCTTCGCCTTCACGCCGCTGATGCCGTAGGCCTCGCGGGTCGCCTTGATGTTCTTGGCGATGTACGGGGCTTCCTTGGCCTGCTCGTTCGGCTGGACCTGGAACTTCTGCACGATCGCCGGGTACAGGCCGCCGATCAGGATCGCGGAGAGCACCATCAGGCCGAAGCCGATGACCGGCAGCTGCCAGGTGCGCCGCCACAGGGTGGCGAAGAACAGCAGCGCGCAGATGACGGCGATGCAGAACAGGATGGTCTTCGCCGGCAGATACGCGTTCGCGTCCACGTAGCGCAGGCCCGTCCAGTTGTCCGTCGCCTTGAAGTCGCTGCCCTTGACCGCGAGGCCGTAGCGGTCGAGCCAGTACGCGACCGCCTTGAGCGCCACGAAGACGCCGATCAGGACCGACAGATGGCCGGTCGCCGCCGCCGTGGCCCGCCCGCCGGGGCTGGTGATGCGCAGGCCGCCGTACAGATAGTGCGTCAGGGCGGCGGCGATCACCGAGAGCACCGTGGCCGCGAAGCCGAAGCCGAGCAGGAAGCGGTACCAGGGCAGGTCGAAGGCGAAGAAGGACACGTCCAGGTGGAACTGCGGGTCCTTCTGGCCGAAGGACACGCCGTTCACCCACAGCAGCCAGGTGCGCCACTGGCCCGCGGCGGACGCGCCCGCGATCAGGCCGACGAGCGCGGCGATGCCGATGAGCAGCCACTTCTTGTACGGCGCGATCGCCATGCGGTACCGGTCGAGGCTCTGCTGCTCCATCGACATGGCACTCAGCGGCGGGCGCAGCCGGTGCGCCAGCCAGATGTTCACGCCGACCGCGGCCGCCATCAGCAGACCGAAGACGAAGAACAGGCCGATCTTGGTCCACAGGGTCGTCGTGAAGACCGATGAGTAGTGGACCGAGCGGTACCAGAGCCAGTCCGTCCAGAACCCCGCGAACATGACGAACGCCATGGCCAGTACGGCCAGGACGCCCAGCGTCATGAGCAGGGTCCGGACGCGACGGGACGGTCGGCCCACTCTGATCCGTGGCCCCGTCGGGCCTCCGCCGCGGTCCGGCATCTGGAAAGCCAAGGTGCGCACCTCGAAGTTCGCTGTAGCTGTGGCTGAAACAGGCCCCGCGATCGTAGAGCCCACTCATGCAACTTACCGACGCTTTACTCAGTTCCCGTTCCGGGGTCTGAACGAGGCAGGATATTGGGCATGCCCAACGTTTCCCCCTCCGGCCCACCGATGGCCGCGAGCCCCCTCACCCGTGCCGTGCTCGAGATCGACGACTACGTCGCGACGCTCGGCTGGGATCAGCCCGCCCGCCTCTTCGCCCTCGTCGACACCGCCCAGCTGCGCACCCAGGAGCCCGGGCTCGCGGACCGCCTCGGCCTCTCCGACGACGCGTCCGCCGCGCCCCTCACCCCCATCGAGCAGGACGAGCTGCCCGCGGGCACCGCGCTCGACGACTTCCTCGGCACCATCGCCTGGCCGGGATCGGTCGCTGGCTGCGCCCTGACCGTGGAGCGCCTGATGCTGCCGCCGTCCGCGGAGGCGTCCGTTCCGCAGAACCTGAGCGAGAAGCAGCTGGCCAAGTGGGTGGCCCAGCACCCCGAGCGCCAGGAGGTGCGGATGACGGTCGCGGTGCTGCGCGACGGCGCGCGCGAGTCGGCCCTGCGGCTGCGCGAGAAGGACTCGGCGACGGAGGTGCTCACGGGCTCGGACCTGGTGCCGGGCCTGGCGGAGGCGCTGTCCGCGACGTTCGCGGAGTAGCGTCGCCGTCTTGGCGTACGGGTTCGTCGTACGTGGCCGGGGGTGGCGTGGGCCGCCCCCGGCCGCTGTCGTGTCGGTCCGCCTCAGCCCTTGGTGGTGCACTGCGGCAGGCCGGCGGTGTCTCCCTTGCGGATCTTGTCCAGGGACTTCACCGCGTCCTTGATGGTGTCCACCTTGACCAGCGTGAGCCCGTCGGGGACGTCGCCGGCTGCGGCCGCGCAGTTGTCCTTCGGCGTCAGGAAGTACTCGGCGCCCTTGTCGCGCGCCCCGACGGTCTTCATCTCGATGCCGCCGATCGGGCCGACCTTGCCGTCGTCGTCGATGGTGCCGGTGCCCGCGACGAACTTGCCGCCGGTGAGCGGTCCCGGCGTGAGCTTGTCGACGATGCCGAGCGCGAACATCAGGCCGGCGCTGGGGCCGCCCACGTCGGCGAGCTTGATGTCGATGGTGAACGGGAAGGTGTGGTCGGGCCCGGCCTGGATGCCGACGACCGCGCGCGTCTTCCCCTCGTCCTTCGACTTCTCCGTGGTGATCTTGATGTCCTCGGTCCTGGCCGGCTTCTTGCCCGCCTTCTCGGCGGCGGCCGCCTCCTTGACCGGGACGACGGTGAAGACGACGGGCTCGCCCGGCTTCCGCTTCGTGACGAGCTTGGCGACGTCCGTGGTCCGCTTCACTTCCGTGCCGTCCACGCTCTTGATGACGTCGCCCGCGTGCAGCTTCCCCTCCGCCGGGCTGCCCTTGAAGATGGTCGAGACCACCACCTGGGACTTCACCGGCAGCTTCAGCTGCTTCAGGGCGGCGACCTTCGCGCTCTCCTGGGACTGGCTGAACTCCTCGGCGTTCTCCCGGGTCGACTGCTGCTCGGTCTTGCCGTCCGGGTAGAGCGTCTCGTGCGGCACCACGATGTTGTCGTGCGCGAGCCAGCCGTAGACAGCCTCGGCGAGGTTCATCTTGTAGTCGGCGCTGGTGACCCTGACCGTCGTCATGTTCAGATGACCGCTGGTCGGATACGTCTTGTGGCCCGAGATCTGCAGCACCGGCTCGCCGTCGTGGTCCCCCAGCGTGTTCACCGTCGGCCCCGGCGACATCTCCGAGTACGGGACTTTGATGAGGACTCCCGCGCAGAGCAGCGCGATCAGCATCAGGGTCGAGGCGAGCATCGTCGCAGTGCGGCGTGGCATGGAACGACAGTACGGGACGGTCCTGTGAGTGCACCCCTGGGGCCGGTCCGTACGGGCCGCCGCGCGGGGGCTGCGGATCAGGTGGCGTCGCTGCCCGAGTGGGACTTCTCCATCGCCTTGCGGAACGCGGCGTAGCCGTTCAGCTCGGTGTTGTCACCGGTCTTCCCGCTCTTGCGATTCCGATTGGCCCAGCCGCCCCACAGACCGGCCCCGACCGCCGCCAGAAGCGGAATCAGCAACCAGGCAAGTGATGCCATGTCGACCTCCCGACCCCATGAGCGACCACAACTGACTGATCAGCAGATTAACCATCCGCTCCGTCAACGCTCACGGCAGGGGGGCGGTTACGCAACCGGAGGTCTGCCGGAGGCCTACGGAGGCACCGGCTCCGGGCGTCTAGCAGGCCCCGACCCACTCTTCCTTGCCGTCGGCGAACCGCTGGTGCTTCCAGATGGGCACCTCGTGCTTGAGGTCGTCGATCAGCTTGCGGCAGGCGTCGAAAGCCTCGGCCCGGTGCGCGCAGGAGACGGCGACGACGACGGCGAGGTCGCCCACGACGAGGTCGCCGACGCGGTGCACGGCAGCGAGGGCACGCACCGGGAAGTCGGCGACGACCTTCTCGGCCACGCGGCGCAGCTCCGCCTCGGCGCTGGGGTGGCTCGAGTACGCGAGCGCGTCGACGTCCGCGCCCCCGTCGTGGTCGCGCACCGTCCCGACGAACAGCGCCGTGCCGCCCGCGGCGTCGTCGCCCACGGCCCGGAAGACCTCGTCGAGCGAGAGCGGCGTGTCACGGATCGCGAGCAGCCGGATCGGGTCGTCGCCCGCCCGCTCCCCGGGGTGATCGATCGAAGTACGTGCCATGCGGCCATGGTGCCCCACGCCACTAACATCACGGAATCCCCGTTTCACCAGGCACACGCGCGTGGACCTTGGAGCTCTCTACGGAACCGGTGGTTGTCGCGTACCCGCTGTGCCCACCGCGCCGGGCGCCTTCTCGTACGACGTCACTCCGGCACGGAGCACCCTCACCCCGGCACGGGCACCCTCAAAGCCGCCGCCGAGCCTTCCGCGCACGCCGCACCAGCGCCGCCGTACCCAGCAGAGCCACCGTCGCCCCCGCGGCCCCCGCCGCAGTCGCGTCCTTGCGCCCGAGCCGCCGCCCGGCCACCGTCTTGCGCCCGGCGACCTCCTCGAGGAGCTCCGCGAGGACCTCCTCGTTGGTCCACTGCGGCCGCCACCCCGCGTCGTGCAGGCGGCTGACGCTGACGACCCACGGGTACATCGTGTACGCGAGGTCACCGGCCGGGGAGGGCGTGAGCCCGATGCGGTGGAGCCGGGCCGCGGCGCCCAGGGCCACCGCGGAGGGCAGCTCCATGCGCCGGATCCCGCTGAGCTCCTCGACCTCCTCCTGCTCCAGCCACCCGTCGCAGCCGACGGCGAGATCTCCCTCGACCTGCTCCAGGACGGCGTACTCCAGGGCGCTGCACAGGTCGTCGACGTGACAGAACTGCCACGCGGGCCGCGACCCGGCCACCACAAGGAGCCGGGGCGACTCGAAGTACCGGGTGAGGGCGGTGTCGGTGCCGCCCACGAGGATGGCGGGCCGCACCACGGTGACGTTGAGGCCCGGGTGCGCCCGCGGCGCGCGCCGGGCGAGCCGCTCGATCTCCAGGAGGTCGCCGACACCCGTCGCCTCCGCGGTGGCGCGCAGTTCGGCGTCTTCGGAGAGGGGCAGTTCGTTGTCGGCGAGCGCTCCGTAGACCATGGCCGACGTGCACAGGACGACACGGTGCACGCCCGCGGCGGCGGCCGCGGTCAGGACGGTCTGCGTGCCCCGTACGTTGTACGCGGTGCGGGCCGCGGCGTCGGTCTCCAGGTCGAGGTCGAGCGCGAGGTGCACCACGACGTCCACGCCGCGCAGCTTCTCGGCGATCGCCGGGTCCCGGACGTCCAGGATGTGCCACTGGGCCCGCGCGCACTCGCCGCGCCGCTCGTCGATGGCCACGACCTGCTTGATCGCGTCGGACTCGGCGAGGCGCTCGGTCAGGCGCGCGCCCACGCCCGCCGCCGCACCGGTGACGGCGACGACGGGCCCGCGCAGGGGCGACGGCGAGCCGGTCTCGCGCACCGGCGCCGTCGCGGGCCCCTGGTCGGTCGGCGTCCTGCCTGAGGGGTTTCGCGCTGCGCGAACCTGTGGATCTGGGGAACTCACCGGGCGTCTCCAGCGGTTGTCTTCAGTAGATACGCGAATGACGCGTACGTACCAGGTGGCATCCATCCTGCCGCAGCCCTGAAGGCGGCGAAGCACCGAGGCCCCATCGCGCCAGGGTGTCTACGCTGGGTGGTGTTGTTGGGCAGCCGCCGCCGGAGCCAGATCCGGTGGCCTGACGAGCCGAGGAATCCCGTGAGTGACACCCCATTCGGATTCGGCCTTCCGCCGGAGGAGCCGGAGAACGGCGACGAGGGCAAGAAGAAGGACACGCCCGGAGAGGGACAGGGTTCCGCCGGCCCTGGGAACCCGTTCGGTTTCGGCTTCCCCGGAGCGGGCGGCCCGGGCGGCGCGGAGAACCCGTTCGCCGCGATGTTCGGGTCGATGAACCCGACGGACCTGGGCGCGGCCTTCCAGCAGCTCGGCCAGATGCTGTCGTACGAGGGCGGCCCGGTGAACTGGGACATGGCCAAGGACATCGCCCGCCAGACCGTCTCGCAGGGCACCGCGGACGGCACGAAGGACGAGAGCGTCGGCCCCGCCGACCGCACCGCGGTCGAGGAGGCCGTCCGCCTGGCCGACCTGTGGCTGGACGACGCGACGTCCCTGCCGTCGGGCGCCGGCACGGCCGTGGCCTGGAGCCGCGCCGAGTGGGTCGAGTCGACCCTGCCGGCGTGGAAGGAGCTGGTCGACCCGGTCGCCGAGCGCGTCGGCATGGCCATGGGCGACGTCCTGCCCGAGGAGATGCAGGCCATGGCGGGCCCGCTGATCGGCATGATGCGCTCCATGGGCGGCGCCATGTTCGGCCAGCAGATCGGGCAGGCCGTGGGCGTCCTGGCGGGCGAGGTCGTGGGCTCCACGGACATCGGCCTGCCCCTCGGCCCCGCCGGCAAGGCGGCCCTCCTGCCGGTGAACATGGCGGCCTTCGGCAAGGACCTGAGCGTCCCCATGGAGGAGGTGCGGCTCTATCTGGCGCTGCGCGAGGCCGCCCACCAGCGGCTCTTCGCCCACGTGCCGTGGCTGCGCGCGCATCTGTTCGGCGCCGTCGAGGGGTACGCACGCGGCATCAAGGTCGACACGTCCAAGCTGGAGGACGTCGTCGGGCAGTTCGACCCGCAGAACCCGGAGCAGCTGCAGGAGGCGCTCCAGCAGGGCATGTTCCAGCCGGAGGACTCCCCGGAGCAGAAGGCCGCCCTGGCCCGCCTGGAGACGGCGCTCGCGCTCGTCGAGGGCTGGGTGGACGCGGTGGTGCACGCGGCGGCGAAGCCCCGCCTCGCGGCGGCGGACGCCCTGCGCGAGACCCTGCGCCGGCGCCGCGCCACGGGCGGACCTGCCGAGCAGACGTTCGCGACGCTCATCGGCCTGGAGCTGCGCCCGCGCCGCCTGCGGGACGCCTCGCGCCTGTGGGCCTCGCTGACGGACGCGCGCGGCGTGGACGGCCGCGACGGTTTGTGGGCGCACCCGGACATGCTCCCGACGGCCTCCGACCTGGACGACCCGGACGGCTTCGTGCACCGCGAGCAGCTGGACTTCTCCGAGCTGGACAAGATGCTCGGCGAGGCGGCGGGCAAGCCGGACCTGTCCAAGGGCGACGCCAAGGACGACGGTCCCGCCGAGGGCAAGGACGACGACGGCCAGTGAGTCTGCACGACGACGCGGTTCTCGTACTGAAGGCTTACGAGGACCAGCAGGACCTGCGCCAGTACTACCTGGACCACCTGTCCGCCCACCCCGACGACGCCCTGTGGAAGGCCTGCACGGACGGGCACGTGACCGCCAGTGCCCTGGTCGTCGACCCGTCGCGCGGCCGTGTGCTGCTCACGCTGCACAGGAAGCTGCGGATGTGGCTGCAGATGGGCGGCCACTGCGAGCCGGGTGACGCGACGCTGGCGGCCGCCGCGCTGCGCGAGGCCACCGAGGAGTCCGGCGTCCCGGGCCTGACGCTCCTCCCCGGCGGACCCGTGCGCCTGGACCGGCACCCGATCCCGGGCCCGTGCACCCAGCACCTGGACGTGCAGTACGCCGCGCTGGCCCCCTCCGACGCCGTCGAGGCGATCAGCGACGAGTCCCTGGACCTGCGCTGGTTCGCGTACGACGAGGTGGCGGACGTGGCGGACGAGTCCGTCGTACGCCTGGTGGAGGCGACGCGCGCGAGGCTGTAACGCCCCCTCTGAGACGTGGGGGTGTGGGGGGGGGCGGGGGGCCCACCCCCAACCCCCACAAAGCCCCGACCGCGAAGTCAAACCCGGGCGCAAATGC
>NZ_JBHYJH010000143.1:0-1506 GCF_042740445.1 Streptomyces sp. NPDC059003
TCGGATCAGGCCGGATCAGCCCGCGGCGTCTGGTGCGGTGCATCGCAAGGCGGAGGCGTCGCAGGCCCGGCCTGATCCGAAAGACGCGGCCTAGCGCACCTCCGGCCCGCGGTGCTCGGCCGCGATGCCGAAGCGCTGGCGTTCGCCGGTGGCGGACGTCGTGGCGCCGACCGACGACACGGAGCTGATCACGGGCTCCTGCGCGGCTTCCTGCATCTCTTCGAGGCGACGCAGGTCAGCGGCGGACACCAGGGCCACGAGCGGCTTGCCGTGGCGCGTGACGACGACGCGCTCGTCGCCGTAGACGACGCGGTTGATCAGGTCGGCGAGCTCTGCGCGGGCTTGCGTCACCGGAATCTCGTAGGCCATGTCCCCATCATAACGTCATGTACGTCCTGTACATTTTTTACAGAGGCCGCCCCATCGGGGAGGCGGCTGCCGCATACCCTCAGGAGGCGCGTCATGCAGCGACCGTCCGCCCGCTCCGTCCTGCCGGAGTTCACCGAGCGCACCAGCTCCGGCGTGCGCACCCTGGACCCGTACTCAAAGCTCCTGGAAGAGCGGATCGTCTTCCTCGGCACGCCGGTCGACGACGTCTCGGCGAACGACGTGATGGCGCAGCTCCTCCACCTCGAACACGCGGCGCCGGACCGGGACATCTCGCTGTACATCAATTCGCCGGGCGGCTCGTTCAGCGCGACGACGGCGATCTACGACACGCTCCTGTACACGACGTGCGAGGTGGAGACGGTCTGCCTCGGCCAGGCCGCGTCCGCCGCCGCGGTGCTGCTCGCCGCGGGCACCCCGGGCAAGCGGTCGATCCTGCCCGGCGCCCGCGTGGTCCTCTCCCAGCCGGGGATGCCCGAGCCGCTTCGGGGGCAGCCGACCGACCTCGAGATCCAGGCCGAGGAGCTGCGGCGCACCCGCGCGCTCCTGGAGGCGATGCTCGTACGACACACGGGGCGCACCCCGGAGCAGGTCACCGAGGACATCGAGCGCGACACGGTGCTCGACGCGGCGGCAGCGGTGGAGTACGGCCTCGTGGACCGGGTCGTGCCGAGCCGCAAGGGCTCGCGCCCGGCCGGGAGGTGAGCGGCCGGTGCTGCCGCCCGAACTCCCTCCCCTGCCCGCCCTCACGCGCGCCGAGGGCGAGCTGGTCGACGCCTATCTGACGGTGGTGGACCTCCTCGGCCGGATCAACCCGGCCCGCACGGAGCACACGTACGGCGGCCTGCGGGCCGCACAGGCCCTGGTCGGCGGGGCCACCCGGCTGCGGGACGCGCTGACGCTCATGCACCAGCGGGGCGAGGCCGAGCTGCACGCGGACACGCTGGCGCGGGCCTTGCGGGTGCTGGACGGCGAGCGCCGGGCTGAGCGCGTGACGGTGCCGCCTCGGCCGTGACGGCGGCCCTCGCCCCCCCCCTTTTATTGGCCTTCGGGCCTCGTCCTCAAGCGCCGGACGGGCTGAAAACGCGCCCGGCAGGCTAGAAATAGCCCGTCCGGCGC
>NZ_JBHYJH010000143.1:1516-24228 GCF_042740445.1 Streptomyces sp. NPDC059003
GCCGCGTGCGCCCCGTCGGTCGCGCACGCCTCCTCGGCCGAGCACAACTCGTCGAAACCGTCTTGTCCCCGGCCCGGCTAGAAATAGCCCGTCCGGCGCTTGAGGACGAGCGCGCAGCGCGATGACGGCGCCCACCCGCCACGGCACCATTTCGCGCCGCCCCGCGGGGTACGCCGGTGCCACCGACCCCGGTGACACGCGCCCCGGACGCAGCGCGCCTGCGCCATCCGCCCGTTGAGGGGGCGGCCGGACCCGGGGCCGCGTCCGGATACAGCCGGGAACCGACCAGAGGCAATCGCTCGTCCGGCGTAGTCGGGGGTCGACGAAGAGGCCCCGAGACATGGTCAACTCCCGTACGCGGCAGCCGGAATGGGGCGTTCCAGTGCTGATCGGGCAATCGTCGGTGAGTGTGACCTGAGCCGCATTCTGGCTCTGTCCACCCGAACGGGTCAGTCGTGAGTAGCCTCACATACCGCCGATTCGACTCGGTTTTTTTGCCCCTCTCGGGTGAAGATCCCTTCCGACGACAAGCCCCCGCCACAGGCGGCGGGGCGGTCCGGGCGGACGCCGAGTCCTGCCGCCGCCCGGATGCCCGGTCGACATCTGTGCACCGGCAGGAGTGGAGGACCCAGCAAGGCGGGCCGTCCGGACAACCCGGAGGGTCCTTGGGGTGAAGTCGCATGCGCGACCGGGCATCTTCGCCTGCCCGAACCCGACAGGTCATCCTTCACAGGCGGCTGACGAAGGGTTGCGCATGACTGCGCTGAATCGTGTTCCGTCGCTGCTGACCAGGGCCGGTACGGCCTCGGCTCTCACGCTGGCCGCCGTGGGCGGCACCATCGTGGCCCCCGGGCTCACCTCGAACGCGGAAGCGGCCACCTCGCACGGGACGAAGGCGCTCAAGGTCGCGGCGTCCAAGAAGGGTTCCCCGTACCGCTGGGGCGCCGTCGGGCCGCACCGGTTCGACTGCTCGGGCCTGACGCTGTACTCGTACAAGCGCGTGGGCAAGAAGCTGCCGCGCACCGCCGCGCAGCAGTACAACAAGACCCGCCATGTGTCCGCCGCCAACCGCACCCGCGGCGACCTGGTGTTCTTCCACTCCGGCCGGAACGTCTACCACGTCGGCATATACGCCGGTAAGGGCAAGATCTGGCACGCGCCGAAGACCGGCACCGTGGTGCGGCTCGAGAAGATCTGGTCCAAGAGCGTCTGGTACGGCAGGGTCCGCTGACCTCACGACGGGCGGGCGGCGGCGGCCGCCCGCCCGTCTCAGGAGCCCCGGGAGTCCAACTCGCCGGGGCTCCGGCCTGCGGGGGCGTGGAGCGGCCGCAGGCGGATACTCGTGGACCATGGCCGACCACGACCCCCACCCCACCGCAGGCGTCGGCGCGGGCGCCGACGCGCAGGCCCGCAACGAGACGCCGCTGGAGCGCGCCGACCGCAACTTCTCCGAGCTGCTCCAGGAACTGAGGGTCACCCAGACCGGCGTGCAGATCCTGTTCGCGTTCCTGCTCACGCTCGCCTTCACCCCGCGCTTCCCGTCGCTCGACACCGTGCAGCGCGCCACGTACGTCACCACGCTGCTGCTCGCGGTGCTCTCCGCCGCGCTGTTCACGGCGCCCGCCGCGCTGCACCGGGCGCTGTTCGGGCAGGGCGCGAAGCCGCTCGTCGTGCGGGTGTCGTCGCGGCTCGCCGGGGTCGGCCTCGGCGTCCTCGTGCTCGCGCTCGCCGGGTCCGTGCTGCTCGTCGTCGACGTGGCGGCGAACCGCACGGGCGGCATCCTCGCGGGCCTGGGCACGCTCCTGGTGTGCGGCGGGCTGTGGGGCGCGCTGCCGCGGACCCTCGCGCGCAACCGGGCGCCGCGGGGCGACCGTGCCCGCGGCGACTCCGGATAGGATCCGGCGCCACCACCGGCAGCCCTGCCGACGTCACGGCAGCTCTGCCGATGTCACAGCCCTGGAGGCGCCCGCCATGTACGACCCGACGCGCCTCGCCGCGCTCGTGGCGGTCTCGGAGGCCGGTTCCATCACCCGCGCCGCCGAGCGCCTCGGCTACACGGTGCCCGCGCTCTCGCAGCAGCTCGCCAAGCTGGAGCGGGAGGCGGGGGCCGCGCTGCTCGTACGGCACCACCGCGGCGCGCGGCTCACCGGTGCGGGTGAACTGCTCGTCGCGCGCGCCCGCCGCGTCCTCGACGAGATGGACCGGGCCCGGCACGAACTGGCGCAGCTGGCGGGCCTTTCGGGCGGGCGGCTCCGCGTCGGGACGTTCACGACGGCCGGGATCCATCTGCTGCCGCCCACGCTCACCGCCTTCCGCAGGGCGCACCCGGACGTCGAGCTGACGGTCGCGGACTACGAGCCGCCGCTCGGCGTGGCGGCCGTCGCGGCCGGCGAAGTCGACCTGGCCCTGACGCACACGTACGAACCGGCGGAGCCGGTGCCGCCGCCCGCGTCGGTGACCCTGGAGCCGGTCCTGGTCGAGGAGTTGGTGCTCGCCACCGCGCCCGGGCACGCGCTCGCGGGCGGCGCCGGGAGGCTGCCGCTGACCGGGCTCACGGGGCAGTCGCTGATCGGCATGGCGCCGCCGCACCCCGCGCGCCGGGCCGTGGAGGCGGCCCTCGCACGGGCCGGGGCGGCGGCGGGGACGCTCGTCGAGTCGCCCAACTACGCGCTGGTGTGCGCCCTCGTCAGCGCGGGCCTCGGGGTCGCGGTGGTCCCGGAGATGGTGGGCCGCACCGCGGCGACCCCGGTCGGCATCCGGCGGCTCGCGCCGGGGGACCTGCGCCGCACCATCTCGGTCGTCCACCGCACCGGCGATTCGACGCCCGGCGCGGACACGTTCCGCGCGCTGCTGCGGGGGACCTTCGGGCGCTCGGACACGTGATCAGCTCTGTACGGGAACCGTCCACGGCAGCGTGATCCAGACCGTCTTGCCGCCCTCCGCCGTGGGGCAGACCGTGAGTCTGCCGCCGCACTCGGCGGTGAGCCAGCGGATGATGACCATGCCGCGGCCGTTGTCCTGCTGGACGGCGGCGGGCAGGCGCTTGGGGAAGCGCGGGTGGCTGTCCGTGACGCCGAGGCGCAGCCGCTCGTCCCGGTCGAGCTGGATGTCGACCGTGAAGGTGGGCGAGAGGCCGAGGGTGTGCTGGACGGCGTTCGTGGCGAGCTCGGAGACGATGAGCCGCACCGTGTCGGCCACGTCGGCGTCGGCGGGCAGGCCCCACTCGGTGAGGACGTCTCCGACGTACTTCCGGGCGGCGGAGACCGAGGCGGGATCGCTCGGCAGGGTGACTGATGCTTCCTGATGATCTGCCATGGCGACGCCGTCCCTTTCCCACCGGGACCGGACTCCGACTCGTGGCGGAAGAACCCGAGGACCGTCCCGGAACTGGTGCTTTGCGCCAGAGTGCCACTCCGGGAGCGGTGACGCGCGGCGATCCACCGAGATGTGCATATATCTGTCGCTCGAAGCGGTGAACTCTGCGACGGCAGACCGTATTTGGGCGCAACACTGGCAGTTCCTCTACTGTCCCCTACGGTTGCCGATGCGTCCGGAAGGAGACGGACATGCAGTACGGCCCGGCGGTGCGCCGCCGCAAGCTCGGCGCGGAATTGCGGGCACTGCGTGCCGAAGCCGGACTCACCAGCGGCGAGGCGGCCGCGCTCGTCGGCTGGCACCAGTCCAAGGTGAGCCGGATCGAGACGGGCCGCAGCGGCGTCAAGGCGGCGGACGTGCGGCTCCTCCTGGAAGCGTACGCGGTGCGCGACCCGCATCTGCGGGAGTTGCTGGTCGCGCTCGCGGGCGGGGACGACGAGGACGGGCGGCACCACTGGTGGCACGCCTACCGCGGCCTGCTGCCGCCCGCGTACCGCGACTTCATCAGCCTGGAGTCGCAGGCCTGCCGGGTGCGCACGCTCGAGACCACGGTGGTCCCCGGCCTGCTGCAGACCCCTGAGTACGCCCGCGCGGTGACACGTGCCGCGCTCGGCGGGCTGCCCGACGAACAGGTCGACGCCCTGGTGCAGGTGCGGCTCGCCCGCCAGGACGTGCTGCGCAGTGATCCACCGCTGCGACTGAGCGTGATTCTCGACGAGTCGGTCCTTCGGCGGCCGGTGGGCGGGCCCGGTGTCCTCGCCGGGCAGCTGCGGCGGTTACTGGAGGCGGCGCGGCTGCCGCAAGTCCGGCTCCAGGTCCTTCCGTTCGCCGCCGGGGAGCACATCGGCCTCATCGGCCCTTTCGTAATTCTCTCCTTTCCGAACATTTCTGATCTGGACGTGGTGGTTCTCGACCACTTGACGAGTAGCCTCTACCTCGAACGGAAAGAAGACCTCAAGGCGTACACCGACGCCTTCAACTCACTTCAGGGACAGGCGCTTTCCGTTCAGGATTCAATGGATTTCATCGCCGGGTTAGGTGACGGCGCGTAAGGAGGCACCATGACTGCACTGCCTCGGTACGTTCCCTCCAGCACGTCTCTCAGGGACGCGCGGTGGCGGCGCAGCAGCCGCAGCAACGGAATGAACAACTGTGTGGAGACGGCCCTGCTCGGCTCCGGCCCGTCGGCGGGCCTGCTGGCCGTGCGCGATTCCAAGGACACGGCAGGTCCCGCCGTGCTCTTCTCCCCTGCATCCTGGAAGGACTTCATCGACACCCTCGGGTGAGGTCCTGGGGAACGCGCCGGACCCTGGACCCAGGTCTCTAGGTGCCAGACCTCAGCCATCAGGGAGCGGTGCGGCTGATCACGCGGACGGCCTCGGCGAGCTGTGCTTCGCTCAGGTCGGCGCGGGCGGTCAGCCGCAACCGCGAGACCCCGTCGGGAACCGACGGCGGACGGAAGCACCCCACAGCAAGACCCGCGCCCCGGCAGTCGGCCGCCCACCGCACCGCGGCTTCCGGCGACGGCGCGCGCACCGAGACGACGGCGGCGTCGGGACGTACCGCCGAGAGCCCCTCCCCCACCAGGAGCCCGTGCAGCTCCCTCGCCGCCGCCCGCGCCCGCGCCGCGCGCCCCGGCTCGCGGCGCAGCAGCCGCAGGGCCGCGAGGGCCGCCCCGGCCGCGGCGGGCGCGAGGCCCGTGTCGAAGATGAACGTGCGGGCCGCGTTCACCAGATGGTCGATGACCCGGGCCGGGCCGAGCACGGCGCCGCCCTGGCTGCCCAGGGACTTCGAGAGCGTGACCGTGACGACGGTGTCGGGCGCGCCCGCGAGGCCCGCGGCGTGCGGGGCGCCGCGCCCGCCGTCGCCGATGACACCGAGGCCGTGGGCGTCGTCGACGACCAGGCCCGCGCCGGACTCCCGGCAGACGGCGGCGAGTTCGGCCAGCGGGGCGGCGTCGCCGTCCACCGAGAACACCGAGTCCGTGACCGCGATCGCGGGCCCCTGGTGGGTGCCGAGCGCCTTGCGCACCGCCTCGGGGTCCGCGTGCGGCGCCACCTGGGTCGTCCCGCGCGCGAGGCGACAGCCGTCGATCAGCGAGGCGTGGTTGAGCGCGTCCGAGACGATGAGGGAGCCGTGCGGCGCGAGCGCGGTGACGGCCGCGAGGTTCGCCGCGTACCCGGAGGACAGCACGAGCGCGGACTCGTAGCCGCAGAAGTCGGCGAGCTCCCGCTCCAGGTCCGCGTGCAGTGCGGTGGAGCCGGTCACCAGGCGGGAGCCGGTCGCGCCGCCGCCCCAGGTCCGGGCCGCGGCCGCGGCGCCCTCGGTGACCTCCGGGTGGCGGGCCAGGCCCAGATAGTCGTTGCCCGCGAGGTCGAGCAGTGCGGTTTCGGCCGGGCGCGGGCGCAGGGCCCGTACGAGTCCCGCGCGCTCGCGCAGCCGCGCCTGTTCGTCGATCCAGTCGAACGGCGAGCTCGCCATGGGCCCTCCAGGTCGTCGTGCGCACGGGGCGTCCGCGCCGTGCGTTTGTAGACAGTGCACAGACCCTAGCCCTCGCGCCACCTGGCCATGGTGTGGCAATACCCACAGCTCCCCCGGCTTCTGTTGTGTAGTTTCTCCATGGTCAGAAAGTCCGGCGTACGCCAGGATCGGCGCCATGGATCTGCTCAACACGCTCGTGGACAAGGGGCTTCGGCGCGAGCTGCCGACCCGTGACGAGGCGCTCGCCGTGCTCGCGACCTCCGACGACGCTCTGCTCGACGTGGTGGCGGCGGCCGGAAAGGTGCGGCGCCACTGGTTCGGACGGCGGGTGAAACTCAACTATCTGGTCAACCTGAAGTCCGGACTGTGCCCCGAGGACTGCTCGTACTGCTCCCAGCGGCTCGGCGCGGACACCGGCATCCTGAAGTACACCTGGCTGAAGCCGGACGAGGCCTCCAAGGCCGCGGCGGCCGGGCTCGCGGGCGGCGCCAAGCGGGTCTGCCTGGTGGCGAGCGGGCGCGGCCCGACGGACCGGGACGTCGACCGGGTCTCGGACACCATCAAGGCGATCAAGGAGCGACACGAGGGCGTCGAGGTGTGCGCCTGCCTAGGCCTGCTCTCCGACGGCCAGGCCGAGCGGCTGCGCGGCGCGGGCGCGGACGCCTACAACCACAACCTGAACACGTCGGAGTCGACGTACGGCGACATCACGAAGACGCACACCTACGCCGACCGGGTCGACACCGTGCAGAAGGCGCACGCCGCCGGGCTCTCCGCCTGCTCGGGCCTGATCGCGGGCATGGGCGAGCGGGACGAGGACCTGGTCGACGTGGTCTTCGCGCTGCGCGAGCTCGACGCGGACTCGGTGCCGGTGAACTTCCTCATCCCGTTCGAGGGCACCCCGCTCGCCAAGGAGTGGAACCTCACGCCGCAGCGCTGTCTGCGCATCCTCGCGATGGTCCGGTTCGTCTGCCCGGACATCGAGGTGCGCATCGCGGGCGGCCGCGAGCTGCACCTGCGCACGCTCCAGCCGCTGGCCCTGCACCTCGCCAACTCCATCTTCCTCGGCGACTACCTGACCAGCGAGGGCCAGGCGGGCAAGGCCGACCTGGACATGATCGCGGACGCCGGGTTCGAGGTGGAGAGCCCGGACCAGGTGACGCTGCCGGAGCACCGCAGGGGCGGGGTCTGCGGTTCCGCCGCACCGGCGGAGGAGGCCGCGGGGTGCGGCTCCACCGCCGGTGCGCAGGAGGCCGCGGGCTGCGGCTCCGGCTGCGCCCCGGCCGCGGCTTCCGGGCCCGCCGCGCAGGCCGAGCCGTCCGAGGCGCGCACCGACCTGGTGGCGGTACGCCGCCGGGGCGCCGGGACGGACGTGGCGCCCAATGCGTGACCTGCGCGAGATCCTCGACCTCGACCGCGCCCACGTCTGGCACCCCTACGGCCCGATGCCCGGACGGCAGGAGCCGCTGGTGGTCGAGGAGGCGAGCGGGGTACGGCTGCGGATCGCGGGCGTCGGCGACGTGGTCGACGGGATGTCGTCGTGGTGGTCGGCGATCCACGGCTACAACCACCCGGTCCTGAACGAGGCGGCGCGCGGCCAGCTGGACCGCATGAGCCACGTCATGTTCGGCGGCCTCACGCACGAACCCGCGGTGCGGCTCGCCAAGCGGCTCGTCGACCTCACGCCCGAGGGCCTCGAGCACGTCTTCCTCTCCGACTCCGGTTCGGTGTCGGTCGAGGTCGCCGTCAAGATGTGCCTGCAGTACTGGCGCTCCGTCGGCAGGCCCGAGAAGCAGCGGATGCTCACCTGGCGCGGCGGCTACCACGGCGACACCTGGCAGCCGATGGCCGTGTGCGACCCGGACGGCGGCATGCACTCCCTGTGGCAGGGCGTGCTGCCCCAGCAGGTCTTCGCGGACCTGCCGCCCGCGGGCTTCGACGCGTACGACGCCGCGTACGCGGAGCACCTCCACGACGTGATCGGGCGGCACGCCCACGAACTGGCCGGCGTCATCGTCGAGCCGGTCGTGCAGGGCGCGGGCGGCATGCGCTTCCACTCCCCCCGGTATCTGCGGGTGCTGCGCGAGGCCTGCGACGCGCACGGCGTACTGCTCGTCCTCGACGAGATCGCGACGGGCTTCGGCCGTACGGGCGCGCTGTTCGCGGCGGACCACGCGGGCGTCACGCCGGATGTGATGTGCCTGGGCAAGTCGCTGACCGGCGGCTATCTGACGATGGCGGCGACGCTGTGCACCCCGCGCGTCGCCGACGGCATCGCGCGCGGCGAGGTCCCCGTGCTCGCGCACGGGCCCACGTTCATGGGCAACCCCCTGGCCGCCGCGGTGGCGGGCGCCTCCATCGACCTGCTGCTCGGCCAGGACTGGCAAACCGAGGTCAAGAGGATCGAGACGGGCCTCGCCGCCGCGCTCGCTCCGGCCGCGGAGCTTCCGTACGTGCAGGACGTACGGGTCCTCGGCGCGCTCGGCGTCGTCCAGCTCGACCACCAGGTCGACATGGCGGCGGCGACGCGGGCCGCGGTGGGGGCGGGGGTGTGGCTGCGGCCGTTCCGCGACCTCATCTACACGATGCCGCCCTTCATCACCGGGGACGAGGACGTCGCCGCGATCGGCCGCGCCGTGTGCGCGGCGGCGCGCGCGAGCGCGGAGGCACGGGCGTGAGCGTGATCGTGGTGTCGGGCACCGGCACGGAGATCGGCAAGACGGTGACGACGGCGGCCGTCGCCGCGGTGGCGCTCGCCGCCGGGCGCAGCGTCGCCGTCCTCAAGCCCGCGCAGACCGGGGTCGGGCCCGGCGATCCCGGGGACGTCGACGAGGTGCGGCGGCTCGCCGGCGACCGCGTCACGACGCTCGAACTCGCCCGGTACCCCGAGCCGCTGGCCCCCGCGACCGCCGCCCTGCGGGCGGGGCTCGCCACCGTCTCGCCCGCCGAGGTCGCCGAGGCCGCGGCGAAGCTGGCCGCCTCGCACGACCTGGTCCTGGTGGAGGGCGCGGGCGGGCTCCTCGTCCGCTTCGACGCGGACGGGGCGACGCTCGCGGACGCCGCGCGGGTGCTCGGGGCGCCGGTCCTCGTCGTGGCCGCGGCCGGGCTCGGCACGCTCAATGTCACGACGCTCACCGGTGAGGCGCTGCGGGCGCGGGGGCTTGCGCAGGTGGGGGTGGTGATCGGGAGCTGGCCCGCGGTGCCGGATCTCGCGGTGCGGTGCAATGTGGGGGAGCTGGCGGGGGCGGCGGGTGCGCCGTTGCTGGGCGCGGTGCCGGAGGGGGCCGGGGGGGGGGGGGCGGGTGGTGGCCCGGCCGCGGGCCGGGGGGGGCCTGGGGCCGTCGGGGGGCGGCCCGGGGGCGGCGCCTTCTTTCCCCTAGCCCGCCCCTTCCCGAAACCAGGGGGCTCCGCCCCCTGGACCCCCTTTTATCCGCCCCAGGAAAGGGCGGGCGGGGGAAAATCAGCCCGCCCGGCGTTTGAGGGCGAGGCCGGAGGCCGATTGGGGTGCCCCGGTAGAGGGGAAGAACCAGCCACCCCCACCCTCCGTAGGAGCCGTCGTGCCTACTGCCAAACCATCCCCCCGCACCCCCGTCCACCACCCCGTCTTCGCCCGCTGCTACGCCCGCGTGAGCGTCGCGTCCGAGCCGCGGATCGCCCCGCACCGCAGAGAGCTGCTGCGCGGCGTCTCCGGTCGCGTCATCGAGGTCGGCGCGGGCAACGGGCTGAACTTCGCGTACTACCCGGCCGGTGTCGCCGAGGTCGTCGCGATCGAACCGGAGCGCCTGCTGCGGCAGTTGGCCGTGTCCGCCGCGCTCCGCTCGGACGTGCCGGTCGACGTGGTGCCGGGGGCCGCGGAGGCCCTGCCGGTGAAGAGCGAGGCGTTCGACGTCGCGGTCGCCTCGCTGGTGCTGTGCAGTGTGCGCGACGTGCCCAGGGCGCTCGCGGAGCTGCGGCGGGTGCTGCGGCCGGGCGGCGAGCTGCGGTTCTTCGAGCACGGCCGGGCGCCGGGGCCGGTGATGACGACGGCTCAGCGCGCCCTGGACCGCACGGTGTGGCCGCTGCTCTTCGGCGGCTGCCACGTCGCCCGGGACCCGGTGGGCGCCCTGCGCGACGCCGGGTTCGAGCTCGGGCCGTACCGCCGGGTCCTCGTCCCCGAGAAGGGCCCGCGCCTGCCCACGTCGTACTGCGTGCTCGGCACGGCGCGGCGCCCGGACGAGGACCCGTGACCCCTCGCCGGACCCGTGCCTTCCGCTTACCTTGGCCGCATGATCAACGGAGCGCACGTCATCCTCTACAGCCACGACGCCGAGGCCGACCGGGCCTTCTTCCGGGATGTCCTGGGCCATCCGCACGTGGACGCGGGCGGCGGCTGGCTCATCTTCGGGCTGCCGCCCGCCGAGGTCGCCGTTCACCCGACCGCGGGCCCGGAGGCGCATGAGCTCTACTTCATGTGCGACGACGTGACGGCGACGGTGCGGGAGCTCACCGAGAAGGGGGTCACGTTCACCCAGGGCATCACCGACGCGGGGTGGGGGCTGCTCACCCGCTTCCGGCTGCCGGGCGGCGGCGAGGTCGGCATGTACGAGCCGCGGCACGAGCGGGCCACGGAGCTCTAGGGCCCGTCCCACCCATCGGACAGGCCCTGGGCGGACGGGCCGCGGCTCACAGGCTCCAGCGGCGCAGTTCCCGCGCTATGTCCTGCACGCTCACCTCGCCCGCCTTCACCAGGCGCGCGAGGTCCCGCACCTGCTCGGGCGAGGTCGCGACCTTCACGCCGCTCGCGACGAGGTAGGCGTACGCGACGGACGAGGCGAAGAGCGCGTTCGAGCGTTCGAGGGCCGGCAGGTGCAGGAGGAGCTGGAGCAGGGCGGCGGCGCGGTCGTGCGGGGTCTCGTAGACCGGTACGTCGAAGATCTCCGCGTCATGGCGCGCGACGGCGGCCACGAGGGCGCCCCAGTCGGTGACTTGGGGGTCTCCCGGCGTCTTGTGCTCGGCGATCATCAGGAGCCAGGCGAGGTCGATGCTGAGGTTCAAGGGTCAGCGACGACCCTCGCGCTCCGCGCCGAACTCCTCGGCGAAGACCGTCTCGTACTGCTTCATGAAGTCGGCCGCGGCCTCGACGAACGTCTGGCCCAGTTCGCCCGCGTCCTGCTTGACCAGCTCTTCGATGTAGCGGTTGACGCTGATGCCGCGGGCCGACGCCCGCTCGCGCGCGGCCCGGGCGGTGTCCTCGTCCACCCGCACGTTCAGCTGAGTCTTCGCCATGCCCTCAAGCTAGCGCCGTCGCGCTAGCACCGGCAAGGGACGCCGGGCGCCCACTGCCCGTGCCCCTTACACGCGTTCCAGGGCCCGACCTCCGAGGGATACCAGCCACCTGGCCCCACCCCCTACGCTCTCCAGGCAGCTGTGCCCTACGCGAGCCAGGACGGCCACAACCGGGGAGGCGGCCTTGTCCACACCTGTTTCGACGCCGCACACGGAACGCGCCGAGCCCGGCGGCATCGCCGCTCGCGCGCGCGGCCTGACGAAGGCGTACGGCTCGGGCGAGACGGCGGTGATCGCCCTCGACTCCGTCGACGTGGACATCGCCCGGCGGCGGTTCACGGCCGTGATGGGTCCTTCCGGCTCGGGCAAGTCCACGCTGATGCACACGCTCGCCGGGCTCGACTCGGTCTCCGCGGGCCAGGTGTGGCTCGGCGACACCGAGATCACCGGCCTGAAGGACCGGGACCTGACGCGGCTCAGGCGCGACCGGGTGGGCTTCATGTTCCAGTCGTTCAACCTCATCCCGACGCTCAACGCCCGCGAGAACATCACCCTGCCCATGGACATCGCGGGCCAGCGCCCCGACGCCGAGTGGCTGGAGCACGTCATCGACACGCTCGGCCTGCGCGACCGGCTCCGGCACCGGCCCGCGCAGCTGTCCGGCGGGCAGCAGCAGCGCGTCGCGTGCGCGCGGGCCCTCGCCTCGCGCCCCGAGCTGATCTTCGCCGACGAGCCGACGGGCAACCTCGACTCGCGGGCCGGCCTCGAAGTCCTGGGGTTCCTGCGCGAGGCCGTGGACGCGCTCGGCCAGACCGTGGTGATGGTGACGCACGACCCGGGCGCGGCCGCCCACGCCGACCTGGTGCTCTTCCTAGCGGACGGCCGGATCGTGGACGAGATGGCGCGGCCCACGGCGGAGGCGGTCCTGGAGCGTCTGAAGCGGTTCGACGTGCTGCACGGGGTGCCGCAGCAGGACGCCGAGCTCCCGCCGGACCCGCCCGGCCGTCGCGAAGGCGCCCCCGACTCCCCCCACCAGGACTGAGGCGGGTCGCCGTGCTGAAGGCCACGCTCCGCAGCTTCCTCGCGCACAAGGGCAGGCTGGCCCTGTCCGCCCTCGCCGTGATCCTCTCGGTGGCGTTCGTGGCGGGCAGCCTGATCTTCTCCGACACCGTCAACCGCACCTTCGACCGGCTCTTCGCCTCCACGTCCGCCGACGTCACGGTCGCGCCGAAGGACGACCTCGACGAGAGCGTGCCGTCCGGGCGTACGCCGACGCTGCCCGCGGACCTCGCCGACCGGGTCGAGCGGGTCCCGGGCGTGGCGGCCGCGCACGTCGACGCGTCCGTGGAGAACGTCACGGTCGTCGACCGCGACAACGACCCGGTGGGCCCGACGACCGGCGCCCCCACCGTCGCCGTCAACTGGTACGAGACCGAGCGCAGCCCGGTGGAGCTGACCTCGGGCCGGGCGCCGCGCGGCGCGGGCGAGGCGCTGCTCGACGCGGACACCGCCGACAAGAAGGACGTGGAGATCGGCGACACGCTCACCGTGCTCGCCGCGCCCGGCTCGTTCAAGGTGAAGGTCGTCGGCATCGTCACGTTCACGACCACCAACCCCGGGGCGGCGCTCGTCTTCCTGGACACCCCGACCGCGCAGCGCGAGCTCCTCGGTGACGCGGACGCCGCGTCGAGCATCTCCCTGGACGCGGCGCCCGGGGTGAGCGACGCCGCTCTCAAGCGGCGCGTCGCCGCCGAGCTCGGCTCCGGGTACGACCTGAAGACCGCCGACGAGCAGGCGAAGTCCGCGGCGGACGAGCTCGGCGGGTTCCTGGACATCATCAAGTACGTGATGCTCGGCTTCGCCGGTGTCGCCGTGCTCGTCGGCGTGTTCCTGATCGTCAACACGTTCTCGATGCTGATCGCGCAGCGCACCCGCGAGCTGGGGCTGCTGCGCGCGCTCGGCGCCGACCGGCGGCAGGTGCGCCGCTCGGTGCTCGTCGAGGCGGTGCTGCTCGGCGTGGTCGGCTCCACGCTCGGGCTCGCCGCGGGGATCGGGCTCGCCGCCGCGCTCATCGAGCTGATGGGCCTGCTCGGCATGAACCTGAAGTCCACGGAGATGGTGATCGGTCCGGCGACGCCGCTGGTCAGTTACGCCGTCGGGATCGGCGTCACCTTCGTCGCGGCGTACCTGCCCGCGCGCCGGGCCGCGCAGGTCTCGCCGATGGCCGCGCTCGCGGACGCCGAAGTCGCGGGCCTGGGGCGGCCGTTGCGGGTGCGTGCGATGGTCGGGGCCGTCGTGGCGGCGGGCGGGGCGGTGGCGCTCGTCGGCTGCGCCTCCTCGTCGGACACCTCGACGGCGGCCTCGCTGCTCGGGCTCGGCATCGTGCTCACGCTCGTCGCCACGGTGATCGCGGGCCCGCTCCTGGTGCGCCCGGTGATCCGGGTCCTCGGCGGCGCCTTCCCCGCCCTGTTCGGCTCCGTCGGCCGCATGAGCCAGCGCAACGCGCTGCGCAACCCGCGCCGCACGGGCGCCACCGCCGCGGCCCTGATGGTGGGCCTCGCCCTGGTCGGCGGCCTGTCCGTGGCGAGCGCGTCCATGACCAAGTCGTTCGACGACCAGATCGACCGGACGCTCGGCGCCGACTTCGTCGTACAGAGCGGCATGTTCACGCCGTTCCCGTCGGAGGTCACCGCGAAGGTGCGGGACACCGAGGGCGTGGGCCTCGTCGTCCGCACCCGCTTCACGCCCCTGGAGCTGCGGATGCCGGACGGCAAGTCCGTGGAGACCACGGTGGCGGGCCAGGAGAAGCGGCTCGACGACGTCGTCAACACCACGTACGCGCAGGGTAGTTCGGCGCGCGCCCTGGCGCCGGGCCACCTGGCGATGGACCGGGGCTACGCCGAGGACCACGGCGTACGGGTCGGTTCGGTGCTGCCCGTGGTGTTCCCCGGCGAGCGTGAGGCCGAGCTGACGGTCGCCGCGCTCACCGACCAGGACGCCGCGGAAGGCCCCCTGCGCGGCGGGATGTTCATGGGGCTCGACACGCTCCTGAAGTACGTGCCCGACGGCCAGGACGCCGCGGTCTACGTCAACGCGGCGCCCGGCGCGGACGCCGACGCGCTGCGCGACCGCCTGGAGCACGCGCTCGACCCGTATCCGCAGGTGCAGGTGCGCGACAAGGCCGCGTACAAGAAGCTGATCCGCGAGCAGATCGCCGTGATGCTCTACCTGGTGTACGCGCTGCTCGGGCTCGCGATCATCATCGCGGTGCTCGGCGTGGTCAACACCCTCGCCCTGTCGGTGGTGGAGCGCACCCGCGAGATCGGTCTGCTGCGCGCCATCGGGCTCGCCCGGCGGCAGCTGCGGCGCATGATCCGGCTCGAGTCGGTGGTGATCGCGGTGTTCGGCGCGGTGCTCGGGCTCGGGCTCGGCCTGGTGTGGGGCGTGTCGATGCAGCAGATCCTGGAGCTGGAGGGCCTGAAGGCGTTCGCGGTGCCGTGGTCGACGGTCGTCGCGGTGGTGGTGGGCTCGGTGGTCGTCGGGATCGTGGCGGCGCTGCTTCCGGCCCTGCGCGCCTCGCGCATGAACGTCCTGGAGGCGATCGCCCACGAGTGACGGACCGGTGCCCGGTACAGTCGTACGGGCACGGGGCACGCGTCACCAACTGAGCGACACGTGAGGAGAGTTCATGAGCAGGCCGTTCCGGTTCGGTGTCACCATGATGACCCCCTCGACGGGCGACGAGTGGCGCAAGAAGTGCCGCAGGGCGGAGGAGCTCGGCTACGACGTGATTCTCGTGCCCGACCACCTGGGGATGCCCGCGCCGTTCCCCGCGGTGGTCGCGGCGGCCGAGGCCACGGAGCGGCCACGGGTCGGCACGTTCGTCCTGAACGCCGGGTTCTGGAACCCCGCGCTGCTCGCGCGCGAGGTCGCCACGACGGACGCGCTCACCGGCGGCCGCCTGGAGCTGGGGCTCGGCACCGGGTACGTGAAGTCGGAGTTCGACGCGGCGGGGCTGCCCTGGAATCCGCCCGGCGAGCGCGTGTCGCAGCTGGTCCGCACCGTCGAGGAGCTCGACCGCCTGCTCGGCTCGCCCGAGTACCGGCCGGAGCCCGTGCAGCGGCCCCGCCCGCCGCTGCTGATCGGCGGCAACGGCGACCGCGTCCTGAAGGCGGTCGCCGAGCACGCCGACATCGCGGCGTTCTCCGGCGTCCGCGCGGTCCCGGGCGACCCGGACGGCAAGCTGGAGGTGCTCACGGCGGCGGACGTGGACGGGCGCGTGGCCGCGTACCGGCGCTTCGCCGCGGCCCGCTCCGCGCCGGCCGAGCTGAACCTCCTGGTCCAGCTGGTCAAGGTGACCCAGGACCGGCGGGCCGCCATCCGGCCCTCCCTGGACCACGTCCCGCACCTCACCGAGGACGAGGCCCTCGACGTGCCGATCCTCCTGGTCGGCACGGTCCGGCAGCTGGCCGAGCAGTTGCGCGCCCAGCGCGAGCGGTACGGCTTCTCGTACATCACCGTCCTGGAGCCGAGCCTTGAGGCACTCGGCCCGGTCATCGAGGAGCTGCGCGGCGAGTGACGCACCACGGCGGGACCGGGGCCTGACACGCGTGACACCCCTGGCACCACTGCCCCCCGGCCCGGCCTGTCCGGATCCTGGAATTCCGGGCGGCGGAAGGGGGCGCGTGCTGGGATGCGGCCATGACTGATCCGCACATACGGGCCGCGGCGCCCGACGACCTTGACGCGGTGCTCGCCTTCTGGAAGGTGGCCGCGGAGGGCACGAGCATCAGCGACGACCGCTCCGGCGTGGCCCGGCTCGTGGCCCGCGACCCGCAGGCGCTGCTGCTCGCCGAGCGCGACGGGGAGCTCGTGGGCACCCTGATCGCCGGGTTCGACGGATGGCGGGCCTCGCTGTACCGGCTTGCCGTGCACCCCGACGCCCGGCGCACGGGGGTCGCGTCGGCGCTGCTCGGCGCGGCCGAGGAGCGCTTCGTGGCGCTCGGCGCGCGGCGGGCCGACGCCATGGTCCTGGTGCGCAACGAGATCGCCCACCACGCGTGGGCGGCCGCCGGGTACGGGCCCGAGGAGCACTGGCGGCGCTGGGTGAAGCCGCTCGGCGCGTAGCCGCGCACCCGCACGGCGGCCTACCATCGTGCGACCCAGCCAGTAACAGTGAGTCACGCTCTGCGCGGCGCTTTGCCGATCCTTTAACATGGACGGACTCCTGCAATCCAATGGAAAGGTGTGAGCGTCCGCCCATGGGCGAGCCTCCTAGTACCCGACATCGCGCATTCACCGCGCCCCTGGCCGATCATGGGACGGAGGTGACCCGATGACGGAAGTGCTTCTGCTCCTCGTAGCGGTGCTGCTCTCGCTCGCGTGCGGTGTCTTCGTCGCGGCGGAGTTCTCGCTCACGACCGTGGAGCGCAGCGACCTGGAGCGGGCGGTGGAGCGCGGCGAGCGCGGTGCCGCCAGCGCTCTGAAGGCCGTCAAGAACCTCACCTTCCAGCTGTCCGGCGCGCAGCTCGGCATCACCGTGACCGGCCTGGTCGTCGGCATGCTCGCCAAGCCGGCGATCGGCGACCTGATCGAGGGCCCGCTGGGCTCCGCCGGCCTCCCCGACGCGGCGGCCTCCTCCGTCGCGCTGATCCTCGGTACGGCCCTTTCGACCGTCTTCCTGATGGTCGTCGGCGAGTTGGTGCCCAAGAACTGGGCGATCTCGTCGCCGCTGCCCATCGCCAAGCGCGTGGCCACGGCCCAGCGCGCCTTCAGCGCCGCCTTCCGGCCCTTCATCACGCATCTCAACAACACGGCGAACCGCGCGGTGCGCCGCATGGGCATGGAGCCCGCCGAGGAGCTGGCGTCCGCGCGCGGCCCCAAGGAGCTCGCGGCCCTCGCCCGGCACTCGGCGAAGGAGGGCGCCCTGGAGGCGGAGACCGCCGAGCGGTTCATGCGCACGCTGAACCTCGCCGACCTGACCGCCGAGAACGTGATGACGCCGCGCGTCCAGGTCATGGCCCTGGAGGCGCAGGCCACCTGCGAGGACGTCGCCAGCGCCACCCGCGCGAGCGGCCTGTCCCGCTTCCCCGTCTACCGCGGGAGCCTCGACGCGGTCGTCGGCGTCGTCCACATCAAGGACGTCCTCGCCGTGCCCGCCGAGCGCAGGCCGCGCGTCCCCGTGAGCGAGCTCATGCGCGAGCCGCTGCTCGTACCGGAGTCGCTGACCGTGGACCGGCTCCTCGACCGGCTCTCGGGCAAGCGCACGATGGCCGTCGTGATCGACGAGTACGGCGGCACGGCGGGCGTCGCCACCCTGGAGGACATCGTCGAGGAGGTCGTCGGCGAGGTGCACGACGAGCACGACCCGCACGAGACGCCCGACCTGGCCGCCGCCGGCACCGACGAGGACGGCCGGACGGTGTACTCGGCGGACGGCGCGGCCCGCACCGACGAGCTCGCGCGCGTGGGCCTCAGGGCGCCGGACGGCCCGTACGAGACGCTCGCCGGGCTCGTCGCGACCGAGCTCGGCCGCATCCCCGCCGTCGGGGACAGCGTCGAAGTCACGGGCTGGCGCCTCGACGTGGTGGACGCGACGGGCCGCCGCGCGGCGCGCGTCCTGCTGCACGCGCCGCTCGCGACCAGCGACGAGCCGGAGGAGGGCACCCGATGACCGTCATCCAGTTGCTGATCGGCCTGGCGACGCTCGTCGTCAACGCCTTCTTCGTGGGCGCCGAGTTCGCGCTGATCTCGGTGCGGCGCAGCCAGATCGAGCCCCATGCCGAGGACGGCGACCGGCGGGCGAAGAGCGTGCTGTGGGGTCTGCGGCACGTGTCCGTCCTGATGGCCGCGGCGCAGCTCGGCATCACGCTGTGCACCCTGGTCCTCGGCGTGGTCGCCGAGCCCGCGATCGCGCACCTGCTCGAGCCGGTGTTCGACGCGGTGGGCGTGCCGCACGGCCTGGTGCACCCGCTGTCGTTCGTGATCGCCCTGGCCGTGGCGACGTATCTGCACATGCTGCTCGGCGAGATGATCCCGAAGAACGTCGCGCTCGCGGAGCCGGTGCGCAGCGCGCTGCTCCTCGGGCCGCCCCTCGTGGCGCTCGCGCGGGCCATGCGGCCGATCGTCTTCGCGATCAACGCGTTCGCCAACGCGATCCTGAAGCTGCTGCGGGTGGAGACGAAGGACGAGGTCGCGGCGACCTTCTCGGACGCCGAGCTGGCCCGCATCGTCCAGGACTCCAGCGACGCGGGCCTGATCGACGACCGCGCCCAGGAGCGCCTGCACGACGCCCTGGAGCTCGGCCGCCGCCCGGTGCGGGACGTGGTGCTTCCGCTGGAGCGCGTCGTGTACGCGCGCGTGGGCGTCACCCCGGAGCAGTTGGAGCGGCTCTCGGCCGAGACCGGGTTCTCGCGCTTCCCCGTCGTCGACGAGGGGCGTCGGATCGTGGGCTACCTGCACGTGAAGGACGCGCTCGAAGTGACCCCACGGGACCTGCCGTTCCGGGTGGCGGACATGCGGTCCATCGCGCGGGTCCGCGAGACCACGCCGCTCGACGGCGTCCTCACGGCCATGCGGGGCAGCCGCACGCACGTGGCCGCGGTCCTCGGCGCGGACGGCAGGCTGGCCGGGATGGTCACGATGGAGGACGTGCTGAGGGAGCTGTTCGGGCAGCCCGCGTGAGCCGGCCCGTGCCGCCGTCCGGGGTCTCGGTGAGGCCGGGCCCCGGCGGGCCGACCTTCGCGGAGCCGAGCGCCGTGAGCACCGCGAGCAGCGCCGCCATGCCGGCCGTGCCGAGGGCCGCCGACCACTCGACGTCCAGGAGGCTGGTCGCCCCCGCGACCAGGACCGCGGCGAGTGCCTGGGCGAAGGTGCGGACGGCACGCTCCGCGGTGGCCTTCCAGAAGGCAGCGCTCCACATGGCGCCTCCTCTCCAGAGGCGAGGAACCCACGGTTGAGTCCTCAACTGCCGCCATGGTGACGCCTGTTGTGCACCAGGGTCGAGACGGTGGCGAGAAACACGGCGGACAGCGTGCCGAGCCCCGAGAGCGCCATCGTCGCCGCGAAGGCCCCGTGCACGGCGGCGACGACGGCGGCCGTGAAGAAGACCACGCAGAGCACGGACGACAGCGTGACGAAGGCACGGAACGCGATGCGGGCGGCGCGGCGCTTGCGGGCCGCGGTGCGCGCGCAGGTCGGGCAGGGCGGGGCGGCCGGAGCGACCGGGTGCGCGGGGTGCACGGCGCGGGTGGGGTGGGCGGGGTGGGCGGGGTGGGCGGGGTGGGCGGGGTGGGCGGGGTGGGCGGGCGTCAACGGCTCGGCTGCGCGCAGGGGTTCAGGTTCCGGCCGGGGTTCGGGGGCCTGTCGCGGCACGGGGGCCGCGGGCTCCCGGGTGCGGGCGGGCTCCAGGCCGGACGGCACATGGGGCGCGGCCGAGCGGGCCGGCGCGACCTCCATACCTGATCCGGTCTCCTGATGTGGCGAATTCTCGTCGCCCGAGGGCTGCCCAAGTCCGAATGTGTCATGGTGAGACATGCAGGTACTCCTACAAAAGGGGTCCTCGTGCTGTCCGCCACTGTCCGGCCTTCGAGTTCCGACGGTGGCGGGCAGTCGGCCGTCATCTGTTGGCTAGCCGCTCCGGCCGCCTGCGCCGCGCGTTCTCGCCGCGCGGCCGGTCCGCCGACGCGCAGGTGAAGAAGCGGTGGCGGGCGGTGAACGCCACGGCGGTGAGCGGGATGACGAGGCTGACCACCGCCCCCCGCGTCGCCCACACCACCACGGTCACGGCAAGACCGCCCGCCCAGAAGACGCCGTCGACCGCGAGGCGCGGGCAGTGGGCGCGGGCCCGCGCGATCCGCGCGCCCCAGCGGTCCGGGGCGGGGTGCGGGCACAGCGGCCGCGGCGGCGGGGTGCCGCCGGCCCGCAGCCGCACCACCTCCTCGCGGATGTGGGCCCGCCGCTGTTCGCGCAGACTCTCCTGCTTGAGCTCCCTGATCAGCTGCTCGTGTACGTGTCTGCCGTCGCGCCGACCGCCGGGCTCGCGCTGGCGGGTGTCCGCGGACTCTTGCCACAGTGGTGGTTCCTTGCCCATGCGTTTCATCCCCTTCTCATGACCTTCGAGAGGAACTCGGTCAGCTCCTCCACGTCGACGCCGGCCTCGGTGAGGGCGCGTCTGGCCTTGCAGTGATTGGGACGGAGAAGTCCCTCGCGCGCGCCGAGGACGCGTGCCGCCTCCTTCCAGTCGAGCCCGAAGACCGCGCGGGCGTGGAACGCGGCCTTCCGCTGCTCGGGCAGGTCGTCCACCTGCTCGAGCGCCTTGCCTCCGTCCGGAGCCCAGTCCCCGAACAGCGGGGCGAGGTCCTGGCACACCGGTTCCGTGGAGCGCGGGTCGGGCAGATGGTGCCGGTAGTGGGCGGCCAGGTCCATGACCGCCTCGTACAGATGCCGCCGCACCGCCTGCTCCGGGTAGTCCTCCCAGCGCGCGAACACCTCGGCGACGGCCTGCCGTGTCACCCACTCGCTGTGCACGAGGGGGTGCCCGAACTCGCGGTAGGCCTCGCGGTGCAGCCAGGGAAAGAAGTCGTCGAGCAGTTCGTCCTGGACCCGTTGGACATGCGGCGGGAGCGGAGGCCGCCGGTGTCCCGGGAGAAGACGCTCGCCGTCGCCCGAGGGTGGTTCAGGGGTCACGGCGGTACCTCCTTGGCCGGTCGCAGGCGCCGGGTTGCGCCCTGGTGACCGAAAACCTACGCGCCGTGTCCGTGAGGTGTTGCTTCGCCGGATTTCCGCAGGTCAGGGCGTAACTGGGTGATCTTGTAGGGATGTTGGCGGCACCAGGGCGGCCCGGACACGGGCGAGGAACGCGCGTGCGGCGGGTCCCTCGGGTCCGTCCGCGCGCCGGGCAAGACCGATCCGGCCGCGCGGCCCCGGATCCGCGAACGGCAGGGCCCTGAGGCCGGGCTCGGTGCCCTCGGCCTCCGGAGCGGGGACCACGGCCACGCCGAGCCCGCGCGCGGCGAGCTGCGCGAGCAGGCCGAGTGAGGCCGCCTCGAACGCGACGCGGGGCGTGAACCCGGCGCGCGCGCAGGAGCGTTCGAGGACGGCACGCAGGCCGGTGCCGCGCGGCAGGCTGATGAGAGGGCGGTCGGCGAGCGCGGTGAGCGGGATGCCGGGCGCTCCCGTACGGGCCGCGAGGTCCTCCGCCCGGGCGACGAGCGGGTCGTGCTCGGCCACGACCGCCGCCAGCGGCTCGTCGACCACGACGTCCCAGGTGATGCCCTGCGGCGGGGTCTCCTCCGTCAGGCCGACCAGGGCGATGTCCAGTGCGCCCGTGCGCAGCGCGGCGAGCATGCGGTCCGACGTGTCCTCGGTGAGGGCGATCTCCACCTGCGGATGGTCGTCGTGGAAGCCCGCGAGCAGGGCGGCCACGTCGAACGCGTGCGTGGCCACGCCCGACACGATCCCCAGCGTGACGCGGCCGCGCAGCAGCCCGCTGAACTCGTCGGCGGTCTGCCGCATCCCCTCGACGGCGGCGAGCACGGCCCGCGCGTACGGCAGCACGGCCGCGCCCGCCTCCGTCACGGTCACCCCCCGGCCCGACCGGTCGAGGAGACGCTGCCCCAACTCCCGCTCCAGCTGCCGGACCTGGGCACTCACCCCCGGCTGCGCCACGTGGAGCCGGGCGGCGGCCCGCGTGAAGTTGGCCTCTTCCACGACGGCGACGAAGTACCGGAGCTGACGCAGTTCCATAACGGAAGATGCTAGCCACGAGACCTACTGGCTCTTGGACTTATGACACCGGCCCGGGGATCTTGGAGCCATGGGGAACACGAAGAACGCCGGGAACACGGGGAGCGCACGGGACGCGGGGAGCGCACAGGACACGGAGAGCGCACAGGACACGGGGCGCGCACGGGAGACGGGGCGCGCACGGGAGACGGATCAGCGCATCCGGGCCGCGATCGCGGCCGAACGGCGGGAGCTCGCCGACCTGTTGGACGGCCTCACGCCCGAGCAGTGGGACGCCCCGTCGCTGTGCGCGGGCTGGCGCGTCCGGGAGGTCGCGGCCCATATGTCGCTGGGCTTCCGCTACCCGCTCCCCCGCGTGCTGTGGGAGCTGGTCAAGGCGCGCGGGGGTCTGCACCGCATGACGGACCGGTGCGCCCGCGCCGACGCGGCGGCGTACGCGCCGGACCGGCTCGCGGACTTCCTGCGGGAGCACGCGCACCACCCCTGGACCCCGCCCGTCGGCGGGATCGCGAGCGCGCTCGGCCACGACGTGGTGCACGGCCTGGACATCACGGTCCCCCTCGGCATCGACCGCCGCGTGCCGGAGGACCGCGTCCGGATCCTCCTGGACCGGGTCACGGTCAAGGGCGCCAAGTTCTTCGGGGCCGACCTCACCGGCGTACGGCTGTGCGCCGACGACCTCGACTGGGCCTTCGGGGACGGCCCGCCGCTGCGCGGGGCCGCCCAGGACCTGCTGCTCGTGGCGTTCGGCCGCGGCGTCCCCGCGGGCCGGCTCCGGGGCGAGCACAGCGGCCGCTTCACCGCGGCCTGAGGCCCGGGGGATCCGGGCGGGCCCGGCCGGGACC
>NZ_JBHYJH010000144.1:0-24115 GCF_042740445.1 Streptomyces sp. NPDC059003
AGGGGGCTCTGCCCCCTAGGACCCCCGTTTATCGGCGCTTCGCGCCTCGTCCTCGAACGCCGGACGGGCTGAGATGCCCAGCCCGTCCGGTGCTTGAGGAGTGGAGTCGGCGTTACGCCACCTTCAGGTCCACCTTGATGTTGCCGCGGGTCGCGTTGGAGTAGGGGCAGACCTGGTGGGCCTTTTCGATCAGGGACTGGGCGGTGGCCGGGTCCACGTTCGGGATGGAGGCGACGAGCTCGACCTCCAGGCCGAAGCCGCCGTCGCCGTTCGGGCCGATGCCGACCTTCGCGGTCACCGTGGACCCGGAGATGTCGGCCTTCTCGCGGCGGGCGACGACGCCGAGCGCGCCCTGGAAGCAGGCGCTGTAACCGGCGGCGAAGAGCTGCTCGGGGTTGGTGCCCGCGCCGCTGCCGCCCATCTCCTTCGGCGGGTTCACGACGACGTCGAGCTTGCCGTCGTCCGAGGCCACGCGGCCGTCGCGGCCGTTCTCCGCGGTGGCGACGGCCGTGTACTTGACGTCTATCTGCTGGATCGACATAACGGTCGGTTCCTCCTGGGGTGTGCCGCGCCTCGCGCCCGGCAGCGCGGCATTGTGGAATTACTTTATCGGATTACGGAAGAGAGACGATCATCTTTCCGGTGTTCTCGCCGCGCAGCATGCCGAGGAACGCGTCCACGCCGCTCTCGACCCCGTGCGCGAACGTCTCGGCGTACTTCAGCTCGCCGGCGCGGACCCACGCCGCGACCTCGCGCACGAACTGCGGCTGGAGCTTCTCGTGGTCCCCCACGAGCATGCCCTGCAGGCGCAGGCGCTTGCCGATGATCATGGCCATGTTGCGCGGGCCCGGCGTCGGCTCCGTGTCGTTGTAGCCCGCGATCATGCCGCAGATCGTGGCGCGGCCGCCCACGTTCATCCGGCTGATGGCGGCCTCCAGGTGCTCCCCTCCGACGTTGTCGAAGTACACGTCGACGCCGTCGGGAGCGACCTCCTTCAGCTGCTCCACGACCGGCTTCTCGTCCTTGTAGTTGAAGGCGGCGTCGAAGCCGTACTCCTCGACCAGGAGCTTCACCTTCTCGTCCGAGCCCGCCGAACCGACCACGCGCGAAGCGCCCTTGAGCTTCGCGATCTGGCCGACCTGGCTGCCGACGGCACCGGCCGCGCCGGAGACGAAGACCGAGTCGCCCTCCTTGAAGGACGCCACCTCCAGCAGGCCCGCGTACGCCGTCAGGCCCGTCATGCCGAGCACGCCCAGGTACGCCGAGAGCGGCGCCGCCTCGGGGTCCACCTTCATCGCGTACTGCGCCGGCACCGACGCGTACTCGCGCCAGCCCGCGAAGTGCAGGACGTGGTCGCCCGCCGCGAAGCCGTCCGCGTTCGACGCGACGACCACGCCGACGGCGCCGCCCTCCATCGGCTGGTCCAGCTGGAACGGCGGGATGTACGACTTCACGTCGTTCATCCGGCCCCGCATGTACGGGTCGACGGAGAAGTGCAGGTTGCGGACCAGGACGCGGCCCTCGGCCGGGGCCTCCACCGGGGCCTCGCGCAGCGCGAAGTCCTCCGGGACCGGCCAGCCGTGCGGGCGCCGGACGAGGTGCCACTCGCGGCCGGTGGCGGGGAGCTGCTCGGGGGTGACGGACATCGGGGGTGTCCTCCTCAGTGGCCTAATGCTTCAGGTTCTGAAATAAGCATGCGCTTTGATATTTGAGGTTGTCAAGTAAATGGGTACGCTGGTGGGCATGGCCACAAGCAGCTCCCCCGCCGCCCCCCGGATCGACCCGCTGACCCTGGAGGTCGTCGAGCTCATCGGCTCCGTCGTGGCGCGCTACCACGAGGAGTACGACATCGCCGCGGGCCGGCACGAGCTGACCGGCGCGCAGGCCCGGGTCCTCGGGCTGCTCTCCCTCGAACCGATGCCCATGCGGCGCATCGCCCAGAAGCTGAAGTGCGAGCCGTCGAACGTGACCGGCATCGTCGACCGCCTGGAGGCGCGCGGCCTCGTCGAGCGGCGGCCCGACCCGGCCGACCGTCGCGTGAAGCTGGCGGCGCCGACGGAGGAGGGGCTCACGACCGCCCGGAGCCTGCGGGAGTCGCTCGGGTTCGCGCGGGAGCCGCTGGCTGAGCTCTCACATGAGGAGCGGGTTGCGCTGCGCGGGATGCTGCGGAAGATGCTCGGCGTGGACGCCGACGCCGACGCCGACGGCGTCTAGCCTCCGGCGGCGCCTCTCTTCGGGGCGCTCTTACGTGCACCACCACAAGAAGCGGTCGCACGTTTCCGACGGGGTCGGGTCCGGGGTCGGGTCCGACGGGGGTTTCGTCGTGGGCCGCTGGGGCGGGTGGCTCGGGGGCGGGGTGTTCGGCGGTGGGGTGGCGGTCGGGTCCGTGGGGCCCGTCGCTTCCGCCGGGGTGGGGGTGTTGGCGGTGCCTCCGGGTGTGTCGTGCGGGGGCTCGTCGGCGTTCTTGTCCCGCGCCCTGCGCGACGCCGGTGCCGAGGGTGAGCCGGAGGCCGACGCGGGCTCCGCGGTCGTGCCCGTGCCGGGGTCCGCGGCGCCGTCGGGGCGCTCGGCGGTGTCCGTCGGCTCCGCGTCGCCGTCCGGTGCCGACGCCGCCTTCGGCTCCTCGGACGCCGACTCCGTGCCGAGTTCCGCGAGGCTCAGGCCGCCCGCGGCGAGCGCGATGCCCGCGGTGACGAGCAGCATCCTGCGGCGCCTGCGGCGGTGCTGGGCCGCACGGCGGCGGGAGCGGTCGCGCGGCGGGGCCTCGTCGTCGTACGCGTCGTCGTACGCGTCGTCGTACGCGTCGTCGTACGCGTCATCCGCCTCGTCCGCGTCCCGGGCCGCCGTGCCATCGGGGGCCGACCGTGCGCCCAGCGACTCCCCGTACGCACGGCAGGCCTCGGCCGGGGTTCCGCACCCCGGGCAGGCGAAGGCGCCGTTGAGGTGCCGGTGGCACGCGTGGCAGTAGTCCATGAGGCATGGAGGCTAGGTCCCACGCCGGTGGTGGAGACGTTGATGCTGTGAAAGTTGTGTGCGGAATCGAATGCTCCGGGGAGCCGCGCCCCTGGCCGGTCCAGGGGCCTTGCTCAGGGGCGTCCGAGCGCGCCCCTGAGCCGCCGTGCCCGGAGCACCAGCTCCAGTTCGAAGCGGCGGTCCGGGTCGTCGATCTCGTCGCCCCACAACTCCCTGATCTGGCGCAGGCGGTAGCGGACCGTCTGGGGGTGGACGCCCAGGCGGGCCGCCACCTCGGGGGCGCCGCCGCGCGTTTCCAGCCAGGCCAGGAGGGTCTGGGCCAGGCGGCGGCCGTGGGCGGGGCCACAGTGGTCGAGGGGGGCGAGGCAGCGGCGCGTCAGGTCCTCGATGAGCTCCTCGGGCTGGAGCAGGACGAGCGCCTCCGTGTGCTCCGTGCAGTGCAGGAGCTCGCCGGAGGGCAGCAGTCCGCGCTCCATGAGGCCGACGGCGGCCTCGGCCCAGCGCAGCGACTTCGCGGCGTCGGCCAGCGGCACGGGCGGGCCGATGGCGCCCGACCAGCCGGCCATGGAGCGGCGCAGGAGCTCGGGGCGGCCCGCGGCGTCCGGGTCCGGCACGACCATGCGGGGCCGCTCGGCCTCCATGTCGAGCAGCACGCCCTCGCCGACGGCCGGTGCGACGGCCTCGCGCGCGGGGCGCAGGAGCACGCCGACGGCGACGCGCTCGGGCAGCTGCCAGCCGGCCCGCGCGGCCCGTTCGTCGATGCCGCTCTCGGCGCCGAGCACGGAGACCGCGGCGGGCTCCGGTCGGTGGTCGGCGAGCAGCGACTCCATCAGCTTGCGTTGCAGTCGCAGACGTTCACCGGCCTGGCGGGCCGCGGCCTCGGCATAGCCGCGCACCGACTGGTCGACCAGGCCGTCGAGGTACTCGAAGCCCGACTCGGCGAGCTCGTACATCGCGGGCGGCGGGATCTCGGTCTGCTGGCCGATCTCGGCGAGGCGGCGCCAGGCCAGGCGCACGCCCAGGCGGTAGATCGCCTGGAGCGAGTCGAGGCTGCGGCCTTCGAGGCCCTCGCCGCGGCCGAACTCCTGGAAGACCTCGGGGTGGTAGCGCGGCCGGTCGGCGGTGGCCAGTTGCTGCACGAAGCCTTCGAGGGCGCGGCGGATGCCGACGAGCGCCATGGGCTCGCCGGAGTCGTCGAGGACGACGGGCAGGCCGGGGTACTCGGCGCGGATCTCGCGCAGGATGTCCTGGGCGAGCGCGGGCACCTCTTCGAGGGCGAGCGCGGCGAACCGCCGCACCTGCAAAGGCGGCACGTCGCGCCAGGCGGAGCGCGCGCCCTCGGTCACGGCGGGTCCGCCGGCGCGTCTGCCGTCGGGCACGGCGGGGCGGGGGCCCTCGGAGACGGCGGTCATGTCGGTCACTGGTCCCGCTGCCCGTCGCGCTCCGGCGATTCGTAGTGCACGAGGGGCCTGTTGGGCTGGTCGGGCGTGGTGTTCAGGAGCGCGACGATGCCGAGGGCCGCGCCCACGGCGAGGGCCGCGGCGACGGCGACGGTCAGCGTCGCGGCGAGCAGTCGGTGCATACGAGGGTCAGCCTCTCTGCTGGAGGTCGTCCCACCCCGATCGTGCGCCTGTCGGTCTCGCACAGTCGATTACCGGCCCCCTACCGGCCCCGTCCGGCAGGTGCCCAGTGTCAACAATGCATTGACACTGCGTCAAGGGTCCGCCTAGCGTTCCCGGCCCATACGGAGCAGTAACTCCGTGGCAACAGCACCGCAGCAATTCGGGCAACTGAACCGCAACGATGCCGCAGCACGCCTATAACTCACCAGTAATGCTTCAGAGTTGAGCGATCGGCGCGTCTCGGCAAGGCGCGGTTCGCCCCAGCTCGACCGTCCTCTGTTCACCTCACAGCAGGAGCGCCGGATGTCGCGACGCACAGCCTCGCCCTGGTCCCTCGTCCTTCTCGGCATCGGCGCCTTTCTGCTGGTCCTGGCACCGATGCTGGCCTGGTACGTCGAGCCGCGCGCCAAGCGCACGCCCACCGACGTGGACCAGATCACCGTCTTCAAGGGCACCGGAGCCTACTTCGACACCGAAAAGATCAAGACAGTCGACGACCAGAACCTGACCATCACCCGGCAGGTGCGCGGCAACGTCAAGGACAGCGAGAAGTCGGGGCGCGCGGTCTGGGACGTGTCGACGTCCGTCGACCCCGACAAGACGCTGCCGGCCGCCGACACCCACGACTCGCTCCTGTGGACCCTGGAGCGCTGGGTGACGAACCGGAAGACCAACCGGCCCGTGCACTGCTGCGGCGAGAAGCCCTACTTCGAGGGCGAGGCCTACCTGAAGTTCCCCTTCGACGTCGAGGAACGCACCTACCTGTGGTGGGACAGCACTCTCGGCGACGTGGTGCCGCTCCGCTTCGTGGAGAGGCGGAAGGTCCAGGGCTACGAAGGGCTGCTCTTCACCGGCACCGTGAAGGCCACCAAGACCGGCACGCGGCAGGTGCCCGGGCGGATGGTCGGGATGCCCAAGCGCAGCCAGGTCATGGCCGAGGAGTGGTACGCCAACCACCGCATCAACCTGGTCGCCGACCAGCGCACGGGCCGGATCATCTACGCCGCGATCGGACCGCGCAAGACGCTGCGGGCACCCGGCGGCAAGAAGGACCGGACGGTGCTGCTCGACAGCCGGCGCATCGCCTTCGACAAGAAGACCCAGCAGAAGCAGGTGGACCTCGCCAGGGACGACAGCGACCGCCTGAAGCTCGTGGGCGAGACGCTGCCGCTCCTGGCCGTCGTGCTCGGCGGTGCGCTCGTGCTCTTCGCGGGCGCGTTCGTCGTACGAGGACGGCAGGACGACGCGGAAGCGAACGGCCCGCAAGGCCCCGGTGAATCCCCGGACGCGAACAGTCCGCATTCCGGAACGTCACCGACATCCCTGCAACCCACCACGAAGTGATGAGACGTCAGCGTCAAGAAGCCCCGAAATTGTCACCTCGGTGAGTAGCCGCGCCGTTAGGTGCGGCGAAAACTATCCACCCCACCCCAGGTACGGCCCGCAGTTCCGAGCACCACGGTCCCCCGACCGGCAGCACCCGGTTCCCCGACCGGCTTCTTGTCGTTCCGCCCCCACGCACCACCCGGAACCGAGCACCACGGCACCACGGCACCACGGCACCACCCGTAAGCCCCCCACAGTTCCGCACCCCGAGACGAGTTGGAGCACGTCATGCCCCAGCACGTGCCGTCGTCGCTGCGTCCGGCCGTAGCCCGGCCCGCGCGGCCCCTTCCGGCGCTCCCCCCACATCCGCGCCGGATCGCCTTCCTCGCCCGCCGCGATCTCGGCAACCCGGCGGCGGGCGGTTCCGAACTCCTCGTCGACCAGCTGGCCGACGGGCTCACCCGGCAGGGCCACCAGGTCACGCTGCTGTGCGGCGGCCCGGCCGCGTACCGCGACTACCGCGTCGTGTCCGCGGGCGGCGACCTCGGCCACTATCTGCGCGCCCGCTCGGCGTTCACGCGCCAGGTCGGCGACTGCGACCTCCTGGTCGAGGTGTGCAACGGCATGCCGTACCTGGCGCCGCTGTGGCACCGCGGCCCCACCCTGTGCCTGGTCAACCACGTCCACACCGAGCTGTGGGCGATGCGCTTCCAGGGGCCGCTCGCCCCGGCCGCCCGGCTCGGCAGAAAGCTCGAACACTGGTCGCTCTCGGGCGCTCAGCGCGGCAATCTCCTGGTGGCCGTCTCGCCGTCCACGGCCACCGCCCTGCGCGACCTGGGCGTCGACCGCGACCGCATCCGGGTCGTGCACAACGGCGTGGCGGAGCCGGGGCCGCTGACCGAACGCAGTGACGAGCCGCTGTTCCTCGCCATGGGCAGGCTCGTCGAGTACAAGCGCATGGATCTGCTCCTTCGCCTGTGGGAGCGGGTCAGGCCGGTCACCGGCGGGCGGCTCGTCATCGTCGGCGACGGGCCCGAACGGGACCGGCTCGCACGGATGGCGGGCCCGGACGTGCAGTTCACCGGGCACGTCTCCGAGGACGAGAAGCACCGCCTGCTGTGCGCGTCCTGGCTGCTCCTGCACCCGTCGGCCGTCGAGGGCTGGGGCCTTGTCATCACCGAGGCCGCGGCCCGCGGTACGCCCGCGATCGGCTTCGACGTGCCGGGCGTGCGGGACTCCGTGGAGGACGGCGTGACGGGGCTGCTCGCGCGCGGCGAGAGCTCGTTCGCCGCCGCCTGGTGCACCCTCGCGCTCTCCGCGGAGCGCCGCCGCGCCTTCGGCAAGGCGGCCGCCGAGCGCGCCGCGCACTTCCGGTGGGCCAACACGGTCCGCCAGTTCAAGGCGGTGGCCGCCGAAGCGGTCGCCGCGCACGAGCCACCAGCCGCGAAGGGACCCAGGTGAAGGACCCGTCGCTGCGCCGTTCCGCGACCTTGTTCCGGGCCTTCCTGCGGGAGCAGCAGGAACCGGAGCGGTGCTACGCGCTGCTCGCCCGTGACGCCGCCGACCAGGTCGAACGCCATCTGCCCGTACGGGGCAAGGTGGTCGTCGACGTGGGCGGCGGCGCCGGCTACTTCACCGAGGAGTTCCGCAGGCGCGGCGCGCAGGCGTACCTCTTCGAACCCGACCTGGCGGAGCTGGGCGCACAGGGCGGAAAGCCGCCCGAGGGCGCGGTCGTCGCCGACGGCTATCTGCTGCCGGTCGCGACCGGTGCCGCCGACGTCACGTTCTCCTCGAACGTCCTCGAGCACGTCGCCGACCCCCAGACGTTCCTCAGCGAGCTGGTGCGGGTCACCCGTCCCGGCGGCCTGATCTACGTGGCGTTCACCAACTGGCTCTCGCCGTGGGGCGGCCACGAGTGGGCGCCCTGGCACTACTTGGGCGCCGAGCGCGCCCGCGCCCGCTACGAGCGGCGCACCGGGAGACCCGCCAAGCACACGCTCGGCGAGAACCTCTTCGCGCACCACATCGGACCGACTCTCAGACAGGTGCGGGCGCGCGACGACGTCGCCGTCGTCTCCGCGCGCTCGCGCTACTGGCCCTTCTGGGCCGAGACGGTGGCGAGGGTGCCGGGCGTGCGCGAGTTCGCGACCTGGAACCTCCTCCTCATCCTCAGGCGGTGTCCATGACCACTACGGTCCAGGCCCCTCCCCCGGCGGCCCTCAAGCCCACGGCGCGTCCGCCGGACCCCGAACACGGGCCGCGCTCGCGGCGCTGGCTCGCGGGGTTCTGGGCCGTGGTGCTCGTGTGCTTCCTGGCCGTGCAGCCGGGGCGGATGACGTTCGACACCAAGCTGGGTGTCGCCGTCGACCCGTGGCAGTTCCTGTCCGACCTGGGCCAGCTCTGGCACGACCGGGGCGGCTTCGGGGGCCTGCAGGACCAGTACGTCGGCTACGCGTTCCCGATGCTGCCGTACTACGCGCTCACCGACCTGCTCCAGGTGCCGACGTGGCTCGCGGAGCGGCTGTGGTTCTCGCTGATCGTGGCGGCCGCGTTCTGGGGCGCCCTGCGCCTCGCCGAGCGGCTGCGCGTGGGCAGCCACGGCTCGCGCCTGCTGGGCGCGGCGGTGTACGCGCTGTGGCCGACGTTCACCGTCGTCATCGGGTCGACGTCGGCGGCCGCGCTGCCCGGCGCGGTCCTGCCGTGGGTGCTGCTTCCGCTGACCAATGACCGCGTGACCGCGCGGATCGCGGCATTCCGGTCGGCTCTCGTCATTCCGTTCATGGGCGGTGTGAACGCGGCGTCGACGCTCGCCTCGCTGCTGCCGGTCGCGCTGTATCTCCTTTCGCGCCCGAACGGGCCGCGCAAGCGCAAGCTCATCACCTGGTGGGTGCCGGGCGTCATCCTGGCCACCGCGTGGTGGGTGGTGCCGCTCCTGCTGCTCGGCATCTACGGCGAGAACTTCCTGCCGTTCGTGGAGAACGCGGCCACCACCACCGGCACCATGTCGGCCACCGAGGCGCTGCGCGGCGCCGGCAACTGGGTGGCGTATCTGCACTTCGGCGAGGCCTGGCTGCCCGCGGGCTGGACGGTCGCGACGGCCGTGGTCACCATCGTGTGCTCGGCGCTCGCGGCCGGGCTCGGCCTCGCCGGGCTCGCGCGGCGCGACCTGCCGGAGCGGCGCTGGCTGGTCCTCACGGTCGTCTCGGTCGTGCTGCTCACGCTCGCCGGGTACGGCGGCGCGTTCGGCGCGCCCTTCCACGGCACCGTGCAGGACTGGCTGAACGGCTGGTTCGTGCCGTTCCGCAACATCTACAAGTTCCAGACGGGCCTGGCCCTCGCGCTCGCCCTCGGCCTCACCCACCTCGCGGGCGTGGCGGGGGTCGCGCGCGGGGCCCGAGCGGTGCGCGGGCGCCGGTACGCGCCGCTGGTCTGCGCGGTCCTGGTGCTTCCCGGGCTCGCCTGGCCGTATCTCAACGGCTCGATCCTGCAGCCGGGTTCGTTCAAGAAGCTGCCGAACTACTGGCAGGCCACCGCGGACTGGCTGGAGAAGTACTCGCCCGACTCGCGCGCCCTCGTCGTGCCCGCGACCGCGCACGGCATCCACACCTGGGGCTCGACCATCGACCAGCCCCTCGACGTGCTCGCCGACTCGCGCTGGGCACAGCGCGACTACGTGCCGTTCGGCGCGCCCGGCAACCGGCGCGCGATGGACGCCGTCGAGCAGGCCCTGATGACGGGCGGCGAAGTGCCGGGCCTGCGCGACTACTTGAGGCGCGCCGGCCTGTACTACGTCGTCGTGCGCAACGACCTCGACCCGGACCAGGTCGGACACGTGCCGACGGCGACCGTGAAGCGCACCCTGGAGCAGTCCGGCTACACCCGGGTCACCGGGTTCGGCCCGACCGAGACCGGCGGGCGCATCGAGGACGACACGCCCGTGCAGGTCGAGGGCCTGTACCCGCGCCAGCGCGCCGTGGAGATCTACACGCCCGGCAAGGGCGCGCGGCGTCCGGGCCAGGCGGGCCTGAAGCCGGTGTCCAACACGGCCGTCGTCAGCGGCGGCCCCGAGGCGCTGCTTCCGCTGTCGGCCGACCCGACGATGCGCGACCGGCCCGTGGTCCTCACCGGCGACAACCACCCGGGCCTCGCCTCCCCGCCCGGCCTGCAGGCGGTCGGCGACGGCCTCAGGCGCGCGGACACCCGCTTCGGCCTGGTCAACACCAACACGTCGTACACGTACACGCGCGACGAGAAGAACGCGCCGGACGCCACCCAGGACCCCGGCAAGAAGCCGCACCAGATCCTGCCGACCAAGGGCGTGCGGCACCAGACGACGGCCGAGCTGCGCGGCGCGAAGTCCGTGACCGCGTCGAGCTACGGCAACTGGCTGTTCCACCTGCCGCAGTACGACCCGGTGAACGCCTTCGACGGCAACCCCGACACCGCCTGGACCGAGGGCAACCCCGGCAGCCCCGACGGTGAGTGGATCAAGGCGGAGTTCCGGCAGAAGACGGAGATCCCCAAGTCGTTCAAGGTGACGCCGCTGCCGCAGAGCGGGGTGCGGGCCGCGCCGACGAAGGTCCGCGTGGAGACCGAACAGGGCAGCGCCACCACGTACCTGCGGCCCAACGGCACCACCCAGCAGGTCAAGGCCAAGCCGGGCAGCTCCGGCTGGGTCAAGCTGACGATCCTCGACGCGGAGGTCGCCGAGCGCGGTCTGACCGGCGCCGGGTTCTCGGAGATCAGCATCCCCAAGGTGCAGATCACCAAGCTGCTCAAGATGCCCGCCGACGTACAGGGCACCGACGGCGCCGACGCCGACGCGACGACGTACTCGATGCACCGCTCGGCCGACCCGAGCGGCCTGTCGCCGGTGACCGCCGAGTCGGGCCTGCACCGCCGGTTCACGACCACCGGCGACGGCACGTACGACGTGAAGATGCGGGCCGTCGCCGCGCCCGGCGGCGCGCTCGACGAGCTGCTCTACAAGGTGGCGCCCGACCAGGAGCAGAGCCTGATCGCCACCGCCGACTCCACGTCCGACCTCGGCACCGGTCTGTCGCCGCGCAATCTCACCGACGGCGACCTGACGACCGCGTGGATCGCCGGGGCCGGGGAGCGGCCGGTGATCCATCTGCGCTGGACCGGGCCGAAGGTCCAGGTCGGCGAGATCGTGCTGCCCGGCGCGGGCGGCCTGTCCACCCGGCCCGAGAAGATCGAGATCAGCTCGCCGGACGGCGCGGCCACCGCGGGCGTCGACGAGAACGGCGTCGCCCGCTTCACCCCGATCGAGACCAACCGCCTCGACATCACCATCACCAAGACCGCCCCGCTGACCCTGCACAACCCGGTGGCGGACGACAAGCTGCAACTGCCGGTCGGCCTCACCGAGGCCTACATCCCGGCGCTCGACCGGTACCGCACCAAGCAGCCCTCGCCCGGCCGCACCTTCTCGCTGCCGTGCGGCGAGGGCCCGGTCGTGTCGGTGGACGGCAAGCTGTACCCGACGTCCGCCAAGGGCACCGTGCGGGACCTGGTGGAGCGGCGGCCCGTCGAGGTGACGCTGTGCGAGCGCGGCGAGCGCAAGCCGAAGCGGCTGACCTCGCTCGACCTGTCCGCCGGGCAGCACAGCGTGGAGGCCGGTGACGCCGGTCCGCTCGCGATCACGGATGTCACGCTGACCCGGGGCACCCCCGGCAGCGTCGACACCTCCGCGCGTGAACTGCGTATCAAGGACTGGCTCGGCGACCGGCGCGAGGTCACCGTCGGGGACGGGGCCGCCGCGTACTTCACCACGTACGAGAACGTCAACGACGGCTGGAAGGCCACCCTCAACGGCAAGGAGCTGCGCGAGGTGCGGCTCGACGGCTGGCAGCAGGGCTGGCTGATCCCGGCGGGCGAGGGCGGCACGGTCAAGCTCAGCTACGAGCCGTCCACGGCGTACGAGGCCGGTCTCATCGGCGGCGGCGCGGGCGTCCTCGCCCTGGTGGCGCTGGTGTTCTGGCGGCGCCGCGACCCGAACCCGGACGGGCCCGACGTGGCGCCGCCCGCGCCGGGTGCCGTGCTCGGCACGGTGGCCCTGACCGCGGTGGCCGTGGTGATCGCGGGCTGGTTCGCGCTGCTCGTGCCCGCGCTCGCGCTGCTCGCCTGGCGGCGGCACGCGCTGCTCGTGCCGGTCGCGTTCCTCGCGCTCGCCGGTGCGGGCATCGCGGCGGCGACCGGAGCGGGCGAGACGGTGCAGGCGGACGAGGGGGCGTTCGGGCACGCGGCCCAACTGCTCGCGTTCATCGGCCTGTTCGCGGCACTGGTGTCGGTGCGGGAGGCCGCCCCCGTGGCGGGGGCGGCGGCTCCGGCGGCGGGAGCGGGTGGGCCCGGCGGTACCGGTGGTCCCGGTGGGCCCGGCGGTACGGGTGGGCCTGGCGGTCCCGGTGGGGCTACTCCGCCTCCGGCCGCTCCGCCGGGGCACGATCCGGACGCGGCGACGATGCCGCTAGGGCCGGGCGCGGGCACCCCCGCCACGGCGCCGCCGCTGCCCCAGCGCAAGCGCGGCGAGGACGGACCGGACGCCGACCGGGGCGCGGCACCCGAGCAGGGGACCGCACCCGGCCAGGGCACCGAACACCCGCCCTCCGCCGAGGCCGTGCCCCCGTACGTGGCCGGGCCGACCCTCTCGGCCCGCGGCCCCGACCCCCTCCGCAAGGCCCCGGAGGACTCCCGGGGCCCCGAGGACGGCGACAGCGGCACCACTGGGAAGGACAGCGCACCATGACCGCCCTGGAACAGCCCGCCCGGCGGGCCGAAGGGCCCGGCCGGACCCCGCGCCGCGTGCCGTTTCCCGTCGTCGACGAAGTGGCCAGGCACTGCCTCCAGGAGGAGGAGCCGGAGACCGTCCACATCGAGGTGCACCTGCCGGGCAGGCCGGACGCCGACCGGCTGCGGGCCGCGTTCGGCGAGGCCCTGCGGCGCCATCCGCGCATTCTGATGCGGGAGGCCCGCGGGCCCTGGTACCGGCGGCGCTACGAGTGGGAGCTCACCGGCAGGCCCGACGTGGAGGTGGTGACCTTCCCGCGGCCCGAGCCCGACGCGCTGAAGCGGGCCCGCGAGCGCGCCCTGTGCGAGGCCCCGCCGCTCACGGCGTCCCCGCCGATCCGTCTGGAGGTCGTCGCCGACGCGGAGGCCGGGGGCGCCGCCAGCGTCCTGTTCCTCACCATCAACCACACCGCGCTCGACGGCCCGGCGTGCCTGCGCGTCCTCGCCACGGCCGCCGAGCTGTACGGGGGCCGCGACAACTCCCCCGCGGCACCCCCGACCCGTACGCCCGTCTCCCCCACCGCCGGGCCCGCCGCGCCGACGGGCCTTCCGTCGCCGTGGGCCGTCCCGGCCCGCGTCGCCAAGGGCAGCCCCGAGCCCTCCCCCGGCAACGGCATGCTGGTCGCCGAACTGCCCGTGCCGCGCCGCCCCAAGGGCTCGCCCTTCACCGTCAACGACCAGCTCATGGTCGCGACCGCGCTGATGATCGCCCACTGGAACCGCGAACACGGCGCGAAGCCCCGCCCGCTGCGCATCACCATGCCCGTCGACGACCGGCCGCGCGACATGACGATGCCGATCGGCAACGGCACGCGGCTCGTCGAAGTCCCGTTCGCCGCCGAGGAGTTGGCGTCGGCCAGGGGCGGCGCCCCCGAGGAGCTGCGCCCCGAGGACGTCCGCGAACTCCTGCGCCGCACCTCCGACCGCACCCGCGCCCTCAAGGCCCTGGCGCGCCCGCAGCTCGGCCACGGCGCCACGCTGATCACCGCGCCGGTCCTGCCCGTCACGGCGCGGGCCGCCGTCACCCGCGGCCTGCGCAGGGCCGCCGCGCCGTGGACCTCGACGACGCTGCTCAGCAACATCGGCCGGGTGCCCTACCCGCTGGACTTCGGCGACGCAGGGAAGGCGAGCGCGGTGGCGTTCTCCGCGCCCGCCCGCATGCCGCGCGGCCTGACCGTGACCACCGCGTCCGCCTCGGGACGCCTCCTCCTCGCCCTGCGCTGGTCCAGGACGCTGCTCGGCCACGGCGACGGCAGCCACCTGCGGGACCTCTTCGAGCACTACCTCCACGCCACACAGGAAACCGAGGCCACACAGGAAACTGGGGCCACACAAGAACCCGAGGCCACCCAAGGCACCGAGGAGGGGAGCGGCGGCTCATGACGACGACCGGCACGACACCGCGTACGACCTCTCACCGCCCCCGCGGACTGCGGGACTTCTACGAGAACCCGGACGTGCCGGTCGCCTCCGGTGACGCGCGCAGCCTGCGCCAGGCGCGGATGCTCGCCGCCGCGCTCGGCCCCGCCACGCGCGGCGCGGGCGTCGTCCTCGACATCGGCTGCGGCGACGGCAGCGCCGCCCGCGCGGCCGCGCCGCTGCTCGCCGGGCACCGCGTCATCGGCGTCGACTGGTCCCAGGACGCGCTGCGCCGCGCGAGCCGCCACCTGCCGCACGTCGTGCGTGGCGAACTCACCGACGGCGGCCTGCCGTTCGCGTCCGCGTCCGCCGACGCCGTGCTGTTCAGCGAGGTGATCGAGCACCTCGTGGACCCCGACAGCGCGCTCGACGAGCTGCGCCGCGTGCTGCGGCCCGGCGGGCACCTGATGCTGTCCACGCCGAACCTCGCCGCCTGGTACAACCGCGGCCTGCTGCTGGCCGGGGTGCAGCCCGTGTTCTCCGAGGTGAGCCTGCGCGGCATCCACGGCAGGCCGGGGCGTGAGGTCGTCGGGCATCTGCGCCTGTACACGGCCCGCGCGCTGCGGGAGTTCGTGGCCGCGTCCGGCTTCGACGTCGTACGCCTGGCCGGAGCGCCCTTCCACGGCGTTCCCCGGCCGCTGCGGGCCCTCGACCGGCTCGCCTGCGCCGCGCCGAGCGCGGCCTCGATCCTGCTCCTGCACGCCCGAAAGGCCTAGCCCGTGTGGTGGGGTGTGGCCGCGGCGCTGCTCGCGAACGTGCTCTACAGCACCGGTTTCGTCCTGGAGAAGCGGGCGCTCTCGGCGATGCCGTCGGTGAGCGTGCGCCGCCCGCTGCGGCTGCTCCGGCAGGTGATCTCCAGCCCGCTGTGGTTCGCGGGGTCGCTCGCGCTCGCCGCCGGGTTCGGCGCGCAGCTCGCCGTCTACCGCACGCTGCCGATCGCCGCCGCGCAGGGCATCTTCGTCTCCGGGCTCGTCCTGCTGCTCCTGCTCTCCTCCGTGCTGCTCGGCGAACGGACGTCGGGCCGCGAGCGGTTCGCGGTCGGCGCCATCCTCGCCGCGCTGCTCATGGTGGTGCTCTCCCTGAAGGAGAGCGGCCACGGCGCCGACACGGTGGGCCGCGAGGCACCCGTCTACCTGGTCCTCACCGTGTGCCTGCCGTCGCTCGCGCTCGGCGTGTGGCTGTACGCGAACGGCGAGCGCCGCGCGAGACAGCGGCACCGGCAGCCCTCGTCGGGCGTCGAGTACGGCGTCGGCGTGGGCCTGCTCTACGGCGTCAGCTCCCTCGCGATCAAGGGCGTGTCCAGCTGTCTCACGACGGACGGGCTCGGCGGGGCGCTGCTCGGCCTGCTGCGCTCCCCGTATCCGTATCTCCTGCTCTTCACCGGCGCGTTCGGCCTGATCATGTCGCAGGCGGCGCTCCAGCGCTGCCGTGCCTCGCTGATCGTGCCGGTGTGTACGACGGTGACGGCGCTGTTCACCGCGGTGCTCGGCACGCTCGCGTTCGGCGAGGCGCTGCCGGACGAGCCGGTGCGGCTCGCGCTGCGGGTCTCCGGCACGGTCCTCGCCGTGACGGTGCTCCTGCTGATGCCGAAGCACGACGAGCCGCCGTCCCCCGCCCCCACCTCCCTACCCCCCAAGGAGTTGACCTCAGGTTGAACCCCGACGACCCGCTCCTGAAAATCCTCGCCTGCCCGCTCGACAAGGGCCCCCTGACCCTGCTCCCACCCGACGAATCCGCCGTGGCCGAACCCGTCACGGACGAACCCCTCGTACCGGAACAGGCCCTCTACAACCCGCGCCTGCGCCGCCGCTACCCCATCGTCGACGGCATCCCGCAGCTCCTGCCGTCCTCCGGCGAGCAGCTCACGGAGGACGAGCACGAGCGGCTCCTGAAGCGGATCTCGCCGTGACGCCCGGGGACCAGCGGACCGTCGCAGCCCGGGTGGCCCCGCACCTGCCGTCCCGGATCGTCGCCGCCCTGGCCCGGCTCCTCTACCCCCGCTTCGAGCCGGAGCTGGCCCGCCTGGACGAGCTGTGCCCGCCGGACTGCGGCACCGCCGTCGACGTCGGCGGCTGGTACGGGCCCTGGTCGCGCCGGCTGGCCGGCCGCGCCCGGCGCGTGGTGGCCGTCGAGCCGGTGCCGCACCTGGCGCGGCTGCTCGCCCGCTCGACGCCCGGGAACGTGCGGGTCGTGCAGGCCGCCGCGAGCGACCGCCCCGGCACGGCACGCCTGTGGCTGCCCCACGACGACCGGGGCGACCGGGGCGTGTCCTCGCTGGTGCGGCGCGACGGGGTGCACGAGGCCGCCGTGGACGTGCCGTGCCTGACCCTCGACGGGCTCGGCCTGCGCGACGTCCGCTTCATCAAGATCGACGTGGACGGCGCGGAGCTGCCGGTGCTGCGGGGTGCGCGCGCCCTCATCGACCGGGACCGCCCGGCGCTCTTCGTCGAGCTGGAGTCCCGCATCCAGCCCATCGACCCGGTCGTCGACCTCCTGGCCTCGGAGCACGGCTACCGCGGCTGGATCCTGCCCGGCGACACCTGGCTGCCCCTGGACACCTCCGCCCTGGAGGCGCACCAGCGGGCCACGTCGTACGTCGTCGCGCAGGGGCTGCTGCGGCGCGTCCTCACGCCGAGACGGCCGCGGTACGTGAACTCGGTGCTGTTCCTGCCGGACGGCCGCCGTCCGGGCGGCCGGGTCGTGCGCGACGATGGAGCACATGCCCACTAGCTCCGCCGCATCGCCCTTCACGCCGCTCGACTTCCAGCTGGTCCTGCTGCGCCGCATGGCCGACCACAACCCGGACCTCGTCGAGGACGCCCGGCACGAACTGGGCGCGTCCGTCGGGGACATGCGCGAGGCGAACCGCCGCTGGCAGGCGATGCTGCACTCCCGCAACTCCCGTGCGGCGGTCTCCCGCTACCGCTCGGTCCTCGGCACGCCCGCCGCGACGCAGCGGCGGCGCATCGGCGACCTGGAGTGCGAGGCCCTGCTGTGGCCGGTCCCGCTCTGGCCGGACCTGCGCTTCGAGGTCCTGCTCGCCCCGAACGGCGCCGTCTGGAACGAGTGGCTGATCCGCGCCCCCGGCGCCCCGTCCCCCGCCCTGCGCACCCTGGCCGACCTCACCCCCTGGTCCTGCACGGTCGACGAGGCCGCCCGCGCGTTCGCCCCCGCCCGCCCCATGGAGGGCACGGCCCCGACGCGGTGGCGGCTCGCGTTCAGCGGTCCGGACGGGGAGACGAGTGGGGAGACGGGCGGGCGGCGGAAGTGCGTCGCGGAGTTCACGTGGGGGCTGTTGCAGCGGGTGTCGTTCCCGGAGGCGTAGGCACGGAGGCGTGAGCGCAGGGGCGTGAGCAGCGCCCGGCCTACTGGGCGGCCTTGACGAACCGCTCCGCGACCAGGGGCAGCGAGGCCGGGTGCACGTCGAGGAACAGGTTCGGCTCGACGAGCTCCAGCTCCATCACGCAGGGCTCGCCGTCGAGGCCGTCGACCAGGTCCACGCGGGCGTACAGGAGGTCGGGGGCGCCGGGGACGGCCGCCAGGGCCCGCCCGGCGACGGCGAGTTCGGCGTCCGTGGGGTGCCACACCGCCACGTCCGGGTGCGAGACCTTCTCCTCGTCGTACGCGACGCCGGGGGCCAGGACGGCGCCCTTGCGGATGGCGTGCAGGAAGTCGCCGCCGAGGAAGACCAGGGCGCGCTCGCCGGTGACGTCGACGCCGGGCAGGTACGGCTGGGCCATCGCGGTCCGCCCTTCGGCGTGCAGGCGCGCCACGTGGGTGAGGGCGGCGGGGCGCTCGTCGGTGCGGTAGCGGGCGGCGAGGTGGGCGCCGCCGCCGACGGTCGGCTTGACGACGAAGTCACGGTCGAAGGGCGGGAGTCCGTCCCCGCCGCCGGGCCCGACGTACACGGTGGGTACGACGGGGACCCCGCCCCGGGCGAGCTCCCCCACGTACCCCTTGTCCGCGTTCCAGCGCACGACGTCCACCGGGTTGGCGAGCCGGGTGACGGCGGCCACGCGCCCGGCCCACGCGAGGAACTCCGGCGCGCGCAGGACGTAGTCCCAGGGCGAGCGGATGACGACGAGATCGAATCCGCCCCAGTCGACGTCCGGGTCGTCCCAGCACACGACCCGCGCCCGCCCGCCCGCGTCGTCCACGGCCTGCCGGATCCTCGGCAGGTCACGGTCGGTGCCGATGCCCGGCTGGGGCCTCAGGGTGACCAGGGCGATGTCGGGGGCCACGGACGCGCTCCTCACGTGCGACGCGGCTCCCGCGCGGGGCGCGCGGGAGCCGGGCGGCAGGGTAGCCCGGGGCGGGGGCTTTCGCGGAGCGGTTTTCGTGCGGGCGAGCTGCCCGCCGGTGCGCAGAGCTTGCCGCGCAGCCGGCCGCGTACTGGACCGGAATGGCCTACGAGGCCCTCATCGCGTTCACCCGGGCCCAGTTGGCCGAGCTCGGCCTCCCCCAGCCCCAGTACTGGCTGCTGCGCAACCTGTCGAAGAACGACATCTCGCCCGACGGCCTCGGCCCGCACATCCCGGCCATCCGCGACCGCATCCACCAGGGCATCGACGACCGCGACTACGTCACCACCATGAAGGTGCTCCAGCAGATGATGCGGAACACCGGCAGCGCCATGCCGTAGCGGCGCCGCCGCGTTCAGCGGGTGCCCACGGGTTCCGGGACCTGCTCCTTCACCTCGGGGTAGAACTCCCGCGGCTCGCCCCGGGCGTCCCGGGCCCGGGCGAGCAGCCCCGCCGGGTACTCGACCAGCCAGTAGCAGGCCACGGCGACACCCACCGCCAGGGCCGTCACGAGCAGCACACCCGCCGCGAAGCCCGCATCGCCCTGCGGCAGCAGGTTCCTCCTGGACAGCTCCAGGAGGACCGGCTCGTGCCAGATGTAGAGGCTGTAGCTCACCAGGCCGACGCCCGTGAGCCAGCGGGCCCGCAACAGGCCCTGCCACCGGGGGCGTTCACCCGCGCGCGGGCGCAGGACGACGTGGAGCAGGGCGCACCACAGCAGGGCGGCCAGGGGGTGGTAGTAGGTGGACGCGGCGTTGCCCGGGTCCGAGGCGTACGACAGCGCGTACAGGCCCGCGAGCGCGGCGAGCGCCACGGGGCCCGCGACCCGCGCGCCCGCCCGGCCCCGCCCGCCGAGCGCCACGTGGGCCACCGCGAGCGCCATGCCCGCCGCGAAGCTCCCGAACCGGGCCTGCGGGCCGAAGTACACGGGCCAGTTCGTGTACGGCACGTCCAGGACGTGGTGCGCGTACGCGATCCACCCGAGGGGAAGCAGGAAGAGCGCGCCGCAGCCCGCCGCGCACAGGGCGACGCGGGCCCGGCGCGCGGGGAGCCGGCGGCAGACCCGTACGGCCGCCGGGCCCAGCGCCACCAGGACCAGGTAGAAGGCGACTTCGAGGGAGAGCGACCAGGCCGGGCCCAGCGTGTAGAAGATCCGCTCGCGGTCGAAGACGTGCGTGAACGTGAGGTGTTCGACCAGGTCGCGCCAGTCGCCCGGCAGCGTCGGATTGCGGCTCGCCCACACCACCAGGACCGCGAGGACGTACACGGGCAGGATGCGGACCGCCCGCCGCAGCAGGAAGATGCGGCGTGGCCGCACCCGGCTCGCGTCGCCGTCGACGGCGGCACGTGCGTACGCGAGGGTCAGCAGGTACGCCGACAGGACGAAGAACAGGTCGATGACCTCCAGGGAGAACAGCGCGCCGAGGGCCGGGCTCGCCACGGGCGGGTGGGTGCCCGACGCGTCGTACGTGAAGTACTGCTGCCACACGTGGAAGACGACCGTCGACAGGGCCGCGAGGCCGCGCAGGCCCTGGAGTTCGGGGGTGCGGGGTGCGGTGCGCCGCGCCATCATGACCCCTCCGCCGACGCCCGGGGCGTGACCCGCCACTGCCGCTCGCCGAGAGCTTCCTTCAGATGGGACTGCCGCGCCACCAGGTTCTTGAAGTGGGTGTAGAAGACCGTGGTCACGAGGAGATAGCGCCAGAACCAGGTCTTTCTGCGCCGCAGTTCGGGCACCGCGAGCCGCCACGCGAAGGCGGCCTGCACCACGCCGGCGGACAGCGTCACGGCGGCCGCCATCAGGCACACGGGCACCGCCCAGTCGAGCCGGTCCGCGCCGCCCGCGCGCCAGGCCGCGTGCAGCAGCACCGGCAGGATCTGGAGGGTCAGCCACGGCTGCACCTCCCGCCAGCCCAGCAGCACGAACAGGCCGGTCTTCTGGCGCCCGGTGAACACCGGCGAGCGCAGGGCGGCGCGCAGGTGCCGCAGCGAGACCTGGAGCCAGCCCTGCGCCCAGCGGGAGCGCTGGTTCCACAGCGGCCGCAGCATCGTCGGCGCGAGCTCGCGCGAGATGAGGGTGCGGTCCATGGCGACGCGCGCGCCCTCGCCGAGGGCCCGCATCGTGGAGTCGATGTCCTCGGTGAGCATGGTGCCGTGCATGCGGGTGCGGGCGAGGACGTCGGTGCGCCAGAAGCCGTTGGAGCCGCCGAACACGCCGAAGCCGTACAGGCGGGTGCGCCCGGGGTGGCTGACGGCGTAGATGGCCTCGAACTCGACGGCGACGAGCCGTGCCACCCAGGAGCTGTCGCCGTTGCGGATCACGCAGTGGCCCTGGACGACGTCGTAGTCGTGGGACAGCCAGTCCCAGGCGTGCCGGAAGGCGTCGGGGGCCGGGTGGTGGTCGGCGTCGAAGACGCCCACGAACTCGCCGCGCACGCGCGTCACGGCGGCGTTCAGGTTCTGTGCCTTGGACGTGGACCCGGGCACGGGGAGCAGCACGAGCCGCGGGTCGCGGCGCGCCATCTCGCGCAGCGTGTCCTCGACGGGCAGCGGGTGCGGGGTGTTGTAGGCGAGGACGATCTCCAGGTCGTTCGGGTAGTCGAGGCGGAGGAAGGACTCGACGGTGTCGACGATCGTCGCGGCCTCGTTCGGCAGGTACGCGGCGATGACGGCGCTCGCGGGCGGGTACGGCTGCGCGGGCGCGGCGGGCCGCGGGGTCGCGTCGAGCGAGAAGAGGCATTCGAGGACGATGAGCAGCGCCGACGTCACGAGCCCCGCGACGACGACCCAGTACGCGTACGAGGCCACGTCCCAGCCCAGACGGTCGTACGCCTGCTGGTAGAGCAGGAACGGCACGCCCACGCCGAGCAGCAGCATCAGGACGGGCGACAGGAGCGGCGTGAGGGCGGACCGCAGGGTGGTCAGGCCCGCGCGAGCCCGCGCGTGCCGCGGTCCTTCCTGCGGCGCGGGCCGCATCCAGGGGGCGTAGCGCACGGGCCGCAGGTCGCGGTGGCGCAGCGCCTCGGCGGCGGCGTCCCGGGCGCGGCGCGCCGCCTCCGGGCCCTCGTGCTCCCCGCCTTCGTGCTCCCCGAGGAGCGTGAACCCGACGGCCGGGGTGAGGCGTACGTTCTCGTCGGCGACGACGAACCGCGTGCCCGCCACGGACGCCGCGAACCGCGCGAGCCCGCGTGTGGCCTCCTCCGCGTCGACCCCGGGCATCAGGACGAGCAGCTGCCCGTCGTCGTCCCAGCCGAGGCGGTCGCACACGTTCCCGGAGCGCTCGGCGACCTGGGCGAGGCGTTCGGCGACCTCCCGGTGCACGCGCGGGCCGAGCCGCTTCTCCAGGGCGGGCATCTCGGCGACGGCGACGACGGCGAGCACCCCGCCGAGCCGCGCGGCCGCGGGCCGCCGCAGCTCGCGGTCGAGCTCGTCCATGAAGTGCGGCCCCGAGTAGAGCCCGGTGCGCGGATCGCGCAGCAGCTGCTCGACGGGTACGGGGACCCGGTGCAGCTTGGCCGCGATGCGCGCCGAGAGCTCCACGGGCGCGCAGCCGCTGGGCAGGCAGTCGTCGGCGCCGTGCCGAAGGAGTTCGGCCACCGCGACGGGCTCGCGCGCGGCGGAGCCGACCACGACGAGCGGCAGCGCCTGCCCCGCGGGCTCGGCCCGCACCTCGGTGATGACGGCCACGCCGTGCCGCCGCCCGCCCGGGCCGTCGTCGAGCGCGACGACGGCGTCGGGCGGCGCGGTGCGCAGGTGGGGGTGCACGGAGTCGGGGGTGGTGTGGGTCACGTCGTACCCGGTGGACTCCAGGGCTCTGGTGAGTCGTTCGCGCTCCGGGCCCGGGGCGGCTATCGCGAGGACGCGGCCCGTGGCGTGCGGAAGCGGGGAGCTGGATAGGTTGGCGGTGGAGCTGCCCGCGTCGGCGGTGGCCGACGAGGGTGAACGGTGCGAGGTGAGCAAGGGGTGGTCCCATCCTGTTCGGACGTGTGGGGGTGGACCGGCCGCTTCAGCCTCAACGATCACTGTGTCATCGCACCTTCGGCGGCGTAACGCTCTCATTAAGTCGCCGTGCACACGCTGAGCACATCTGGAGGAGTACGACCGTGGAACCCGAGCCCCTCTTCCCCGCCCTGAAGGACCCGGCCGCCGCCCCCGCCCTGCGGTTCGGCGACCGCGGCCTGACGTACGCCGAACTCGCCGACCGCGCGGGCGCGTTGGCGGCCCGCCTCACGGACGCGGGCGCCACGCGGGTGGCCGTCTGGGCCACGCCGACCCTGGAGACGGCGGTCGCCGTGGTCGCGGCGCTGCTCGCCGGGGTGCCCGCGGTGCCGCTCAACCCCAAGTCGGGCGACGGTGAGCTGGGGCACATCGTGTCGGACAGCCGGCCGTCGGCGGTGCTCGCGGGGGCGGGGGACGAACTGCCGGACGCGCTGGGCGGGTTGGCGCGGGTGGATGTGGACGCGGATGTGGATGCGGACTCGGACTCGGGCGTGGACGTAGCCGCCGGGGTGAACGGGAACGGGGGCTTCCCGTTCCCCGCCCTTGACCCGGCCGCCCCCGCCCTGATCGTCTACACCTCCGGCACGACGGGCCCGCCGAAGGGCGTCGTCCTGCCGCGCCGCGCGATCTCCTCGACCCTGGACGCGCTGGCCGACGCCTGGGAGTGGACCGGCGACGACGTCCTCGTGCACGGCCTGCCCCTCTTCCATGTGCACGGCCTGATCCTGGGCGTCCTCGGCCCGCTGCGGCGCGGCGGCTCGGTACGGCACCTGGGCCGCTTCAGCACGGCGGGCGTGGCCCGCGAGCTGGGCGGCGGCGCCACGATGATGTTCGGCGTCCCCACCATGTACCACCGCGTCGCCGAGGCCCTGCCCGACGAGCCGGAACTGGTCAAGGCCCTGTCGGGGGCGCGGCTCCTGGTCTCCGGCTCGGCGGCGCTGCCCGTGCACGACCACGAGCGCATCACGTCCGCGACCGGGCGCCGGGTCATCGAGCGGTACGGGATGACGGAGACCCTGATGAACACGAGCGTCCGCGCGGACGGCGTGCCGCGTGCGGGCACCGTGGGCGTGCCGCTGCCGGGCGTCGAGCTGCGCCTCGTCGACGAGGCGGACCAGGAGATCGCCGGTGACCCCGAGGCGGTCGGCGAGATCCAGGTCCGCGGTCCGAACCTGTTCGCCGAGTACCTCAACCGCCCCGACGCGACCGCCGCCGCCTTCGCCCCCGGCGGCTGGTTCCGCACCGGCGACATGGCGGTGCGGGATCCCGACGGCTACGTCCGCATCGTCGGCCGCAAGGCGACCGATCTCATCAAGAGCGGTGGCTACAAGATCGGGGCGGGGGAGATCGAGAACGCGCTTCTCGAGCACGGGGGTGTCCGGGAGGCCGCGGTGACCGGTGAGCCGGATCCCGATCTCGGGGAGCGGGTGGTCGCGTGGATCGTCCCCACGGACCCTGGGCGGGTGCCGTCGCTGGATGACCTGGCGGCGCACGTGGCGGGACGCCTCGCTCCCCACAAGCGGCCTCGGGTCGTCCACTACGTGGACGCGTTGCCGCGGAACGATATGGGGAAGGTGCTCAAGCGTTCCCTGCCGGGGGCCTTCCCCAATCCCGCCCCTTCCCGAAACTAGGGGCTCCGCCCCTAGGACCCCTTCTTTCCGGCGC
>NZ_JBHYJH010000145.1:0-24095 GCF_042740445.1 Streptomyces sp. NPDC059003
GCCCGTGTTGTCATTTCCAACCATTCAGACCCCCCGCGGGGGTTGTCGGTGGCGGTGGGGCCTCGCGCCCCCCGGGGGGGGGGGGTGGGGGTGGGAGAGAGGGGCTCAGTCGGAGTAGGCCTCGCGGAGGCGGGGGTAGGACTGCGGCGGGGCGCCGACCGCGTCCAGGCCCAGGAGCGCCGCGCCCAGGACCGGGCGCTCGCTGACCACGCGCGGCACCGCCTTCGGCGCCCGCTCCGCGAGCCGCACGCGGATGCCGTCGTCCAGCTGACGGTGCCGCGCGGCAAGGACCCCGCCCCCCAGAAGGACCGGCACCTCCTCCTCCAGCAGGGCCAGGCGGCCCAGGGCCACCACGGACATCGCCACGACCTCGTCGGCCATCCGGTCCACAAGGGCGCGCGCGACCTCGTCGCCCTCCGCCGCGGTGGCGAACAGGACCGGGGTCAGTTCGAGTTGGCGCGCAGCCGGAACGTGTCCGAGGTGCAGCGCCTCGATGAGGGCGTACATGGACGCAAGGCCGAAGTGCGCGGGCAGGGCGTGCATCAGGGCGGTCGGGCCGCCCCGGCCGTCCTCCGCGCGGGCCGCGTGCCACAGGGCCTCCTGGGCGAGCCCGCCACCCCCGCCCCAGTCACCGGAGATCTTGCCGATGGCGGGGAAGCGGGCGGTGCGCCCGTCGGGCAGCATGCCCGCGCAGTTGATGCCCGCACCGCACACGACGGCGACGCCCCGCGGCTCGGCGTCGTCGAGCAGCCCCGCCCGCAGCACCGCGAACGTGTCGTTGCGCACCTCGACACTGGTGCCGAAGGCCCGCCGGCGCAGCGCCTGCGCCAACTCCCGCTCCTCGACAGGCAGGTCGGCGTTGGCGAGGCAGGCCGAGACGTGCGAGACGCAGATGCGGCCCGCCTCGGCGAGCGCGCGGCCCACCACCTCCGCCAGGACGTCCACCGCCGCGTCGACGCCCACCTTCGGCGGCTGGAACCCGCCGCCGCGGGCCGCGCCGACGACCTCCCCGGCGGCCGTGACCACCGCGACGTCGGTCTTGCTGTTGCCCGCGTCGATCGCGAGCACGGTGGCTCCCGCCGTACTCAGGCCCACGCCAGGTGCTCCCGGTTGTGCGCGACGAGCTGGTCCGTGAGCCGCTCCGCGTACTCGAACTGGCCGATCAGCGGGTGGGCGAGGAGCGCCTTGAAGACGCGGTCGCGGCCGCCGTGCAGGGCGGCGTCGAGCGCCAGGTCCTCGTACGCCGTCACGTTCGCGATCAGGCCGGAGAAGAGCGGGTTGAGGGCCGGGACCGCCAGCGGGGTCGCGCCCTGCCGGTCCACCGACGCCTGCACCTCGATCACCGCGTCGTCGGGCAGGAACGGCAGCGTGCCGTTGTTGTGGGTGTTCACCACCTGGTACGGGCTGCCGCCGCCACCGAGGAGGGACGCGGCGAGGTCGACCGCCGCCTCCGAGTAGAACGCGCCGCCGCGCTTGGCGAGGAGCTCCGGCTTCTCGTCCAGGGCCGGGTCGCCGTACATCTCCAGCAACTGCCGCTCCATCGCCGCGACTTCCGCCGCGCGGGACGGCTTGGTGGCGAGCTCCCGCACCACCTCGTCGTGCTGGTAGTAGTAGCGCAGGTAGTAGGAGGGCACCACGCCGAGGCGGTCCACGATCGCCTGCGGCATGTGCAGGTCGGCGGCGATGGCCTCGCCGTGCTCGGCGAGCAGCTTGGGCAGGACGTTCTCGCCGTCGGGTCCGCCGAGGCGGGCGCCCAGCTCCCAGGTGAGGTGGTTCAGGCCCACGTGGTCCAGGTGCACCCGCGCCGGGTCCACGCCCAGGTGCGCGGCGAACTTGCGCTGGAAGCCGATGGCCACGTTGCACAGGCCGACGGCCTTGTGCCCGGCCTGGAGCAGGGCGCGCGTGACGATGCCGACGGGGTTGGTGAAGTCGATGATCCAGGCGTTCGGGTTGGTGCGGCGCACGCGCTCGGCGATGTCCAGGACGACCGGGACGGTGCGGAGGGCCTTCGCGAGGCCGCCCGCTCCCGTCGTCTCCTGGCCGACGCAGCCGCACTCCAGCGGCCAGGTCTCGTCCTGCTGGCGCGCGGCCTGTCCGCCGACGCGCAGCTGGAGCAGGACCGCGTCGGCGTCGGCGACGCCCGCGTCCACGTCGGACGTGGTGACGACTCGGCCGGGGTGGCCCTGCTTGGCGAAGATGCGGCGCGCGAGGCCGCCGACGAGCTCCAGTCGGTCCGTCGCCGGGTCCACGAGGACGAGTTCCTCGATCGGCAGGGTGTCCCTCAACCGTGCGAAGCCGTCGATGAGTTCGGGTGTGTAGGTCGAGCCTCCGCCGACCACTGCGAGCTTCATTGCGTTCTCAGCCCTTTACTCCGGTGAGGGTGACGCCTTCGACGAAGGCCTTCTGTGCGAAGAAGAAGATGACGATGACCGGAGCCATGACCAGGAGCGTCGCCGCCATGGTCATGTTCCAGTTGACCATCTGGGCGCTCTTGAAGGACTCAAGGCCGTAGCTCAGCGTCCAGGAGCCCGGGTCCTGCGCCGCGTAGATCTGCGGGCCGAAGTAGTCGTTCCAGCAGTAGAAGAACTGGAAGAGCGCGATGGCCGCGATGCCCGGCTTGGCCATCGGCACGATGATCGTGAGCAGCGTCCTGAACTCCCCGCAGCCGTCGACGCGCGCCGACTCGATGTACTCCTTGGGGATGGTGAGCAGGAACTGCCGAAGCAGGAAGATCGAGTACGCGTCGCCGAACGCCATCGGGATGATCAGCGGCCACAGCGTGCCCGACAGGTGGAACTGCTGCGCCCACACCAGGTACATCGGGATCACGATGACCTGCGGCGGCAGCATCATCGTCGAGATGACGAGCAGCATCGCGGTGCGCCGGCCCCGGAAGCGGAACTTGGCGAGCGCGTACGCCACGGGGATCGCCGAGCACACCGTGAACAGGGTGCCGAGTCCCGCGTACATCAGGGAGTTGCGCCACCAGGTGAGGAAGCCCTCGGTCTCGAAGACGGTCCGGTAGTTCTCCCAGTGCCAGGACGACGGCCACAGGTCGCCGCTCATCGCCTGCGAGTCGCTCATCACGGACGTCAGGAAGACGAAGACGAACGGCAGGACGAACAGGAGCGCCACGGCGAGGGCGACGCTGTGCACGGCTATCCAGTGCAGGACGCGCTTGCGGCGGGCGCGGGCCGCGGCCGGGCTGCGCCGCCCGGCGGGGGTGGCGGCCTGCGGGGACGTGGGTGCGCTGAGTGTCGTGGAAGTCATGGTGGGATCAGTCCTCCGCCGAGAGCAGGCCCGAGCGCTTGCGCATGAGCAGCAGGGTCGCGGCCATGGCGATGGCGAAGAGCACGAGCGAGAGCACGCACGCCGCACCGGTGTTGAAGTTCTGGAAGCCCATCGAGTAGACGAGCTGCGGGACTGTGAGGGTCGAGTGGTCGGGGTAGCCGGGCTGGACCACCGAGCCGGGTCCGATGGAGACACCGGAGGCGACCTTCCCCGCGACCAGGGCCTGCGTGTAGTACTGCATGGTCTGTACGACACCCGTGACCACGGCGAACATCACGATCGGCGTGATCGAGGGCCAGGTGACGTACCGGAACTTCGCCCAGGCGCCCGCGCCGTCGAGCTCCGCCGCCTCGTACTGCTCCTTGGGCACGTCGAGCAGCGCCGCCATGAAGATCACCATCAGGTCGCCGATGCCCCACAGGGACAGCATCACGAGCGACGGTTTGGCCCAGGTCGGGTCGTTGAACCAGGTCGGCGCGTCGATGCCGACCTTGGCCAGGATCTCGTTGACCGGTCCCGAGCCCGGGTTCAGGAGGAAGACGAAGGCGACGGTGGCCGCCACCGGCGGGGCGAGGTAGGGGAGGTAGAAGGCGGTGCGGAAGAACCCGACCCCGCTCTTCAGCTTCGTCACGAGCAGCCCGAGCGAGAGCCCGAAGAGCACGCGCAGGGCCACCATCACCACGACCAGCCACAGCGTGTTCCACAGGGCCGGGCCGAACAGCGGCATCTGCTCGAACACGTACCGCCAGTTCCTGAGGCCCACGAACGTGGGCTCCTTGATCTGGTTGTAGTGCATGAACGAGAAGTAGACGGTGGCGATCAGCGGGTACGCGAAGAAGACGCTGAAGCCGATCAGCCAGGGGGAGAGAAAGCCGAGCGTGCGCAGTCTGCGGCGCGCCGGGGGCGAGAGTGTTGCCATGGCAGGGCCCTCCTCAGTTCTCTGCCTGGAGGTTGTCGGCGTCGATCTGGTCGTCGAGCTTCGTCAGGCCCTTGCGCAGGTCCTTCACCCGGCCCGCCTCGACGGAGTACGAGAAGTCCTGCAGCGACACCACGTACGCGCCGCCGTTGGTGGAGGGCGGCAGCGCCTGGCTGTGCTGGTTCTCCAGGATCTTGAAGAACGTGCGGAACCTCGGGTCGGCGTCCAGCTTCGGGGACTTCAGGGCCGCGTAGGTGGACGGCACGTTGTGGATGGCGTTGGCGAACTTCACGACCTGGTTCGTGTCGGCCGTCAGGAAGCGCACCAGCTCCCAGGCCGCGTTCTGGTGCTTGCTGCTGTGCGCGATGCCCGCGACGGTGCCGGTGACGAAGCCCCGGCCGTAGGTGTCCGCCCGGTCGTCGGGCACCGGCAGCGGCGCGACGCCCCAGTCGAACTTCGCCTTCGCCGCGTCCAGCATCAGGCCGCGCCACTCGCCGTCCAGATGCATGGCCAGCTTCCCGGTGAGGAAGGCGTTCTGGCTGGACATCTCGTCGCCGAACGTGGAGCGGAACTTCTCCAGGTCGTCGAAGCCGCCCTGCGCCTTCACCAGCGCGTCGGTCGTCTTGAAGTAGTCGTACGCCGCGGGCTCCTTCGCGAGCCGCGACTTGTGCTCCGCGTCGAAGTAGCGCGGGCCCCACTGCGCGAAGAGACGGTCCGGACTGTTCTGGTACAGGCGGAAGTTGGGCATGAAGCCGACCCGCTTGTACGAGTCCTTGCCGCTGCGCACGGTCAGCTTCTTCGCGGCCCGCTGGAACTCCGACATGGTGCGCGGCGGGCGCGTGATGCCCGCCTCCGCGAAGGCGTCCTTGTTGTAGTACATGCCGAACGCGTCCGCGAGCAGCGGCAGGGCGCACTGGCTGCCCTGGTAGCTCGTGTAGTCGAGCAGCGTCTGGGGGAACGTCTTCTTCTTGTCGAGCCCGGTCTTCTTCATGAACGGGTCGAGGTTGACCCACATGCCGGAGTCGCAGTACTGGCCGACGTTGTTGGTGGTGAACGACGACACCACGTCGGGCGCCTCGCCGCCGCCGGCCCTGAGGGCCTGGTTGATGGTGGCGTCGGTGACGTTGCCGACCGACTTGACCTTGATGTTCGGGTGCTGTTCCTCGAAGCGGTCGATGCTGTCGTTGATCGCCTTCACTTCGCCGGGCGCCGACCAGCCGTGCCAGAACTTCAGCGTCACGGGCTTGGTCGGATCGTCGTCGGCGCTGCCGGTGCTCGGGTTGGCACAGCCGGCCAAGAGCAGTCCGGCCGCGGCGAGCGCGGCGGGCACGCTGCTGCGTATACGCCATCGCGGCATGGCGGACTTCCTTTGCGGGAGGGGGCGTCAGGAGGGGTGCGGGAGTGCGGAGGTACGGGGGTGCGGTGCGGGGGGTGCGGTGCGGTGCGGCCCGGATCGGTCGGGCCGGGGGCCGGGGGGCTGGCGGCGGGGAACTCAGGCCGTGTCGAAGAGGGTGTCGCGCGCCTGGTTGAGGGCGGTGCGCAGGGCGCCGGTGAGGATCGGGTCGCTGTCGAGGTCGCTGATGCGCAGGAGCGGGCGCGGCAGTGCGAGGCCCGTCATCTCCTCCTCGACGCGCAGGCGCAGCTCCTCGCCGCCCGCCTGGGCCACCTGCCCGGACAGGACGACGAGTTCGGGGTCGACGACGGCGACCACCGCCGCGAGCCCGGTGGCGACGCGCCGGGCCACCTCGGCGCACAGGCCGTCGTCGGCGAGTGCTTCGGTGAGGGTCTTGGTGCCGCCCGCGAGGTCGCGTACGACGGGTGCCGCGACCAGGCTCTGGAAGCCGCCGCCGCCCCCGTAGGGGCCGATCGTCGCCCGCTCGTCGCCGCCGCGCACCAGCGGGGCGCCCGGCAGCGGCATGTAGCCGATCTCGCCCGCGCCGCCGGTCGCGCCGCGCAGCAGGACCCCGCCGAGCACGATCGCCGCGCCCACGCCCTCGTCGAGCCAGGCGAGCACGAAGTCGTCGTTGTCCTGCGCCGCGCCCTCGTACTGCTCGGCGATCGCGGCGAGGTTCACGTCGTTCTCGATGGTGACCGGGGTGCCGAGGACCTCGGCGAGCTCGGCGCGCAGGGTGCGGGAGTGCCAGCCGGGCAGGTGCGGGGCGTAGCGGAGGCGGCCGTCGTGCGGGTCGATGGCGCCGGGCGTGCCGATGACGGTGGCGCGCAGGTCGTCGTGGCCGAGCCCGGCCTGGCGCAGGGCGCCGTCGACGGCCTCGGTGACGAGCTGGGCGGTGCGGTGGCGCACGTCCTCGGCGACTGGTTCGTCGGAGTAGGCCTCGATGCGGGACCGGCCCACCTCGCGTCCGGTGATGTCGGCGACCAGGGCGCTGATGCCGGTCGGGTCGGCGGACAGGGCGGCGACGTGGCCGACGGACGGGTCGATCTCGTACAGGAGGGCGTTCGGTCCGGGGCGGCCGCTCTGCCTGCCGGTGGTGCGGACGAGGCCCGCGCTCTCCAGGCGGCTGAGCAGCTGCGACGTCGTCGGCTTGGACAGGCCCGTGAGCTCCCCGATGCGGGTGCGGGTGAGAGGGCCGTGGGCGGCGAGCAGGTCGAGCGCGGCGCGGTCGTTCATGGCGCGGAGCACGCGGGGCGTGCCCGGCACGCCGGGCGACCCGTTGGATGGGGTGGTTCCGGCCATCGCTGACGACACCTGCCCTTCGGCGGCCCGCCTCCCTCACGTCACTGTTAGGAAGGCTTCCTATTGGATGCGAGGAACGTAAGCCCCCGTGAAGGACCCGTCAATAGCGGGCGCCGTCGCGGCTACCAACTCGTTACCTGCCGGGGGGCTCGCGCGGTGCGGATACGCGAGCGGGGGCGCCCGGAACGGTCCGGGCGCCCCCACGGGCGTAGCAAACGGTGTCTGAAAACAGACCGGGAGTTACGGGGAGACGGTGGGCGAGGCCCGCGCTACTTGGAGAGATTCGGCGGCGGCGCTATCGGCGAGGCCGCCTGCGACTGCGGGGACGTCGCCGACGCGTACGCGGACGGCGCCGCCATGCCCGCCGTCGGATCGGGCGCGGGCGCCTCCTCCGGCTGCTGCAGCGGCAGGCCGCCCACGATGCGGATGCCCTCCGCGTCGAACGCCTGCTTGATCCGCCAGCGCAGCTCCCGCTCCACGCCGAGGGACTTGCCCGGCATCGTCTTGGCCGAGACCCGCACCACCATCTGGTCGAGCAGCACGCTGTCCAGGCCGAGCACCTCCACCGGACCCCACAGCCGCTCGTTCCACGGCTCGTCCTTGCCCATCCGCTCGCCGACCTCGCCGAGCACCCGCTTGACCTTGTCCAGGTCCTCGTCGGGGCGCACCGTCACGTCGACACCGGCCGTCGACCAGCCCTGCGAGAGGTTGCCGATGCGCTTGACCTCGCCGTTGCGCACGTACCAGATCTCGCCGTCGTCGCCGCGCAGCTTCGTGACGCGCAGGCCCACCTCGATGACCTCGCCGGAGGCCACCCCGGCGTCGATGGAGTCACCGACCCCGTACTGGTCCTCCAGGATCATGAAGACGCCGGAGAGGAAGTCCGTGACCAGGTTGCGCGCGCCGAAGCCGATCGCCACACCCGCGACACCCGCGGACGCAAGCAGCGGCGCGAGATTGATCTCGAACGTGCCGAGGATCATGAGCGCGGCCGTGCCGAGGATCAGGAACGACGCCACCGAGCGCAGCACGGACCCGATGGCCTGCGACCGCTGCCGCCGCCGCTCCACATTGACCAGGAGCCCGCCGAGCGCGGTGCCGTCCACGGCCTGGGCCGTGCGGTTCATGCGCTCTATCAGCTTGGTGATGGCGCGCCGCACGATCACCCGCAGGACCATCGCGATCACGACGATCAGCAGGATGCGCAGACCGATCGCCAGCCACGTCGACCAGTTCTCCTCCACCCAGCTCGCCGCGTTCGTCGCGCTCTCGTGCGCGTCGTCGAGCGTGACGGGCTTCGGCTTCTGTGTCGGGTCCGGGTCCGTTCCGGCGGCCGAAAGGACGGACAGGAACACGGCGGGTACCTCCAGGCATAGCGGCCTGCCCAGAAGATGCACCGGGCAGACCCACCACACTAACGGGGCATTGTGTGGGGATCGTTGTCATGTTCGACGGAGGGCGAGTGATCACCCGGTGACCAGCGGGTGCTCGCCCGTGCGGAAACGTGCCACCAGCGGGCTGTGGTCGAAAACACTTCAAGGCCGTTACCGGCACATGGTGGCGCTACGACCAGGCATGAGGGGAAACTGGACCACAGATCGTCCCGGCGCGAGCCACGCGCCGCCGGCGTACAAGGAGGCATCCGTGCCGCATGTCCTGGTCCTCAACGCGTCGTACGAGCCCCTCGGCGTCGTACCGCTCCGCCGCGCGCTCGTCCTCGTCCTGGAGAACAAGGCACTCTGCCTCGAGGAGTCCGGCGCCTTCATGCACAGCGCGACCCGCACCGTCCCCGCTCCCAGCGTGGTCCGGCTCAAGCGGTTCGTGCGGGTCCCTTACCGGGGGCCCGTTCCTCTGACCCGCCGTGCCCTGTTCGCCCGAGACGGCGGCCGGTGCATGTACTGCGGTGGCGTCGCAACCAGCGTCGACCACGTCATTCCACGCAGTCGCGGGGGCCAGCACGTCTGGGACAACGTGGTGGCGTCCTGCCGCCGCTGCAACCACGTGAAGGCCGACCGGCACCTCCTCGAGCTCGGCTGGCGCCTGCGCCACAAGCCCGCCCCACCGACGGGTCTGGCCTGGCGCATCATCGGCACCGGGCATAGGGACCCGCGCTGGCTGCCGTACCTGCAGCCGTTCGGCGCGGACGACGCGATGGCCCGGATCGACGGCATCTCCGCCTAGGGGATGGATTCGGGCCTTTGTTGTACGCGGGCGAGCGGGGCCAGTGCACAGGGTCCCGCTCACGGGTGCGGTGGCCGGGCGCCGTCCTCGACATCTTCGGTCTCTGATCAGTCTCTGATCAGTCTCTGACGGCGTAGGCCTCCACCGACCACAGCGAGTACCCGAACCGCGTCGCCCGCCGCTCGCCCCGCACCCGCACGAAGCGGGTGCCGGGCGCGTCCATGCGCACGGACTCGACGCCGCCCCGGCCGTCGCGGACCGCGGCCGCCGTGCGCCACGTCCTGCCGTCGGCCGACGTCTGGATCCGGTACGCGGCGGCGTACGCGTCCTGCCAGCGCAGCACCACCCGCCCCAGGCGCACCGGCTCGGCGAGCTCGAGCTGCCACCAGGCGCCGTCCTTGGCCGGTGACGACCAGCGGGTCGTGGCGTCGCCGTCGACCGCCGCCGACGCGGGGAAGTCCGCCGTCTCGTCGCCCGACGACGACGCCGCCGCGCCGCGCGCCAGGTCCGGGCCGCCCGTGCGCGGAAAGGCCCGCACCACCACCGTCCGCGTCTCGCCCGCGAACGCGACCGGGATCTCGTACGTCCCCGCGCGGGCCCCGCGGGCCACGGTCACGTCGAGCGGCACGTCGACCCGCGTGCCGCGCGGCAGCGTCGTCCGCCGCGGCCCCCGCACCGCGACGCCCCGGGGTGCCTTCGCGGTGAGCTCTCCCTGGACGTCGCCGGGGCGCCGGGAAAGGAGTCGCACCGTCACCCGCTGCGGGCCACCGCCGATCTCCGCGTCCGCCTCCGCGCGGGCGAGCGCGAGGTGGGCGGCGGGCTCGTCGGCGTACCAGGGCACGAGGTGCCGCACCTTCCGGCCACCTCCGTCACGTCCGTCGCCCCCGTCACGTCCGTCGCTCCCATCACGTCCGTCGCTTCCGTCGCCGGGGAGGGCCACCCGGACGGCGTCGGCGCGCAGGCCCTCCGGCGGCCGTGCCTCGGTGAATCCGGACGGGTCGAGCACGGCGACGCGCCGCCACCCCGCACCCGGCACCCGCGCCTCGACGCCACCCCGGGTGCCCGGGTCCGTCAGGGCGGTCACGGCGGCCAGCGGCCGGGCCCGCCGCCACACGGCCCGCGCCCCCTCGGCAGCCGCCCCGCGCCCCAGGCCCGCCCATTCCTCGTACGCGTCCTCGGCGCGCGCGAGGAACGGGTCGAGGACCCCCTGGCCGACCGTCACCGGGCTCGCCCTGAGCGCGCCGCGCGCCGCCCGCAGGGCCCGCGCCGACCGCCACGCGGCGGCCCCGTCGCCGCGCGCGGCCGCGGTCAGCAGGTCGACGGCGACCGTGCCCGCCGTGCCGTAGCGCCCCAACTGCTCGGTCCAGGGCCGGACTTCGGCCGCGAGCTCGCTCCGGGACAGGTGGGCCGGGGCGTCGCGCATCGCGCCGAAGGCGGTACGCAGTTCGCGGGCGGCCGCCTCGACGCGGGCGGGGTCGCCCGTCGTGCGCGCCGTCCACAAGGCCCGCAGCAGCGGACGCAGATACGCCGACTCGTCGGCGCCGAGCACGGACGAGGCGTCGTTCCCGGCGAGCGCCCGCAGCGCGCCGCGCGCCCGCTCGTCGCCGCCCGCCAGGTCGTCGATCGCCGCGAGCCACGACGCGTGCGGGCGGTAACCGCGGGGGTTCCAGGCGTAGTCGGCCGCCGTGAACAGCGGGATGCGGGACGCGGCGGGCTGTTCCATCGCGTTGCCGAGCAGCGCGGCCGAGCCCTGCGCGACGGCCGGCTCGCGGCCGGTGTACGGGCCGAGGAAGATCCGGTCCCGCGCGAAGTCGTTCACCGGATAGTTGTCCATCGTGACCAGCGGCTGCGCCCCGAACGCCCGCCGCGCGCCCGCCAGTTCACGGCCCGTGATGGTCCGCGGCACGACGCCGACGCCCGTCCACGCCACCTGCACCCGTCCGCCGAGGCGCCGCGCCAGGGCGCCGCGGTACGCGGTCGAACCGTCCTGGAAGTACTCCGTCGGCATCAGGGACAGCGGCCGCGCCCCCGGGTGCCGGGCGGCGAGGTGCCGGGAGAGGGCGTTCGCGACCCGCGCCTGCGCCGCGGCCGCCGCCCGGGGCCCCGAGCCGAAGGCGTCCGCGTCCTCGTCGCAGTGCCACTCGCTGTAACTCACGTCCTGGAACTGCACCTGGAAGGCGCGGAAGCCGAGCGCCCACATCGCGTCGACCTTGCGCGCGAGGTCGTTCAGGTCCCGCTCGGACGACAGGCACATCGCCTGGCCGGGGGCCACCGCCCAGGCCAGGGTCACGTGGTTGCGGGCCGCGCGCCGCGCGAGGGCGCGGAACTCGGCGCGCTGCGCCGCGGGGTAGGGCTCCCGCCAACGGGCCTGCCGGTAGAGGTCGTCGCCCGGCGCGTACAGGTACTGGTTCTGCTTGGTCCGCCCCATGAAGTCCAGCTGCGCGAGCCGCTGCCGCCGCGTCCAGGGGGTCCCGTAGAACCCCTCGGTCAACCCCCTGACCGCGGTCACGGGCCAGTCCCGAACCCGAACGCCGGGGATGGCGCGGCGCTCTACGTCCATCAACTGCCTGAGCGTCTGCACGGCATGGAAGACCCCGTCCGGTCCGACGCCGTCGATGGCCACTGTGTCCTGGCCCGAGGCCCGGCCGACGGCGAGGCGGTAGCCGCCCGCCGGCAGGTCCCCGCGCGGGGCCGCGCCCAGGGCGCGCAGGGCCTGCTCGGCGCCCGCGCCCGCGACCCGCACGACGAGCCGCCCGCCCGGCGGCAACGGCGCCCCGTCCCGCACGACGGCGATCTCCCCCGCCCCGGCCCGCCGAAGCAGCCCGCGCAGCTCGCCGACGGCGTACGGGTCGGGGGCGCCCGTCCCCCGCCCGACGACGAGGACGACGGCCCCACCGACACTGACGCCGCGCCCCGGGCCGGTCGGCTCGATGGCTTGGGGGCGGGGCCAGATGGTGGGTTGGGGGGTGGGTTGGGGGGTGAGCCGCGGGGTGTCTGGGGTGGCGGGGTGGGGGCTTCTGGGGGTGGGCTGTGGGGCGTCGGGTCGTCGGGCGGCGGGCCGTGGGGTGAGCCGAGGGGTGTCTGGGGTGGTGGCTTGAGGGCCTTTTGGGGCGGTTGGGGCGACTGGGGCGAGTGGGGTGCCTGGGGCGGCCAAGGTGCCCGGGGCGGTGCCGAGGGTGCCTGCGATGACGGCTGCCGCGATGGCGGCTGCGCCGCCGCCTCTCCTGCGCCGCAGCTGCACGGCCCCCTCCTTCGTCACTGTCGCCACTCGTGCGGTCACGCACAGCTCCGACCCCACCACTAGCGCCCACCGAGTGTCAACGCCGGGCCTTGCCGCCTCCCTCCACCCACCCGCCCCCGCACACGGCTGGGGCTGGGGCTGCGGTCACAGGGAAGGGTGGGCGGGTGGGGAGGGGCGCCCCCGGACGCGTGGGGAGGTGAAGGTGCCCGCGCCGGAGAGACCCAGGTCACGTTCCCCACCCGTTTACGTCTGCCGCCCCACGCAGTGGGTAGACCTGCGGCACCGGCACGCGTACCCGCGAAAAAGGAGCGTCCCATGCCCGTCTCGGCGCATGTTCTACTGTCCGGCCTGTCCGAACAGGTCTCGCACCCCGACTCCGGCCTCGACGGCTCCTGCTCCTGCGGCTGCCTGGAACCACCCCTGACGAGTGAGCCCCCGCTCGCCGCCGCGGCCCCCCTGACGAGCGAACCGCCCCTCACGGACGCCGCGCCGCTGACCAGCGAGCCGACGTCGACGGGAACGGCCGCGGGCGTGGACTCCGCGGGATTCTAGGTGTCCCTGGCCAGGCTCGCCGCCCTGTACGGCGTGGCCACCTCCTACTCCCCGTCTCCGGGCCGCACGGTCCAGGCCTCGGACACGGCGGTCGTCGCCGCCCTCGCGGCCCTGGACGTGGACGCCCGTACCCCGGATGCGGTACGGAACGCGGTGGCGGCCCGCGAACGGGCGTTACGGGAGCGGCTGTTGCCGCCGACCCTGGTCCTCTGGGAAGGGGCACGGGCAGGAGAAGAGGACGGGGGAGAGGGAGCGGCAGGTCAGGGACTCGGCGACGTACACGACGTACAACGACTGCCCCCCGGCACCCGCCTCCGCCTCCGCACCGAACAAGGCGACACCCACGAGTGGCGCACCCCCCACCCGCCCCCCACCTCCTTCCCCCTGGGCGCCCACCGCCTGCGCGCCACCACCCCGGACGGCACCCGCGCCGACGCGCACCTCATCGTCGCGCCGCGCCGGGCCCCCGGACCGGAAGCGCGGGAGTACGGATTCCTCGTCCAGCTGTACTCGCTGCTGAGCCGCCACTCCTGGGGCATGGGCGACCTCGGGGACCTCGCGGAGCTCGCGTCGTGGGCGGGGCGCGCGGCGGGGGCGGGCTTCGTCCAGGTGAACCCGCTGCACGCGGCGGTGCCCGCGCCGCCGGGCGGGTCCGGCGACCCCTCCCCGTACCGGCCGTCGTCGCGCCGCTTCCCGGACCCCGTGCACGTACACGTGGAAAGCGTCCCGGAGTTCGCGCACCTGCGCGGGGCCGCACGGGAGCGGGCGGGCGAGCTGATTGAGCGCGGCGCGCGCCTGCGCCGGGCCGTGCTCGACGAAGGGGAGCTGATCGACCGTGACGCGGTGTGGAAGGCCAAGTCCGCGGCCCTGGAGCTGATCGCTCAGGTGCCGCTCGGCCCGGGCCGGTGCGCCGCGTACAGCGACTTCCTCGCCGAGCGCGGCGAGGCCCTGGAGGACCACGCGACGTGGAGCGCCCTCGCCGAGCGGCACGGCGTCGACTGGCGCGCCTGGCCCGCGCCGCTGCGGGACCCCGCGAGCCCGCAGACCGCCCGCGCCCGCACCGAGTTGATGGACCGCGTCGACTTCCACGAGCGCCTCGCGTGGTACGCGGACGAGCAGCTGGCCGCGGCCCAGCGCGCCGCGCGGGACGCGGGCATGGGCATCGGCCTCATCCACGACCTGGCCGTCGGCGTGCACCCGGACGGCGCCGACGCCTGGGCGCAGGCCCGGTACTTCGCCACCGGCATGGCGGCGGGCGCGCCGCCGGACGCGTTCAACGCGCTCGGCCAGGACTGGGGCCTGCCGCCGTGGCGCCCGGACCGGCTCGCCGAGTCCGGCTACGCGCCGTTCCGCGAACTGCTGCGCGCGACGCTGCGGCACGCGGGCGCCGTACGGATCGACCACGTCATGGGCCTGTTCCGGCTGTGGTGGGTGCCGCGGGGCCGCGAGCCCGCCGACGGGACGTACGTGCGCTACGACGCCGACGCGATGCTCGCCGTCCTCGTCCTGGAGGCGCACCGCGCGGGCGCCCTCGTCATCGGCGAGGACCTGGGCACCGTCGAGCCCGGCGTGCGCGACGCGCTGCGGGAGCGGGGGGTGCTCGGCACGTCCGTGCTGTGGTTCGAGCGGGACTGGGAGGGCGTGGGCGACGACGGAACGGCAGGTGCGGGGACGGGCCTTCCGCTGCCGCCGGGGGCGTGGCGCGCGGACTGCCTCGCGACCGCCACCACCCACGACCTGCCGTCCACGGCGGCCCGCGTCACCGGCGCGCACGTCGAGCTCCGCCACGACCTGGGCCTGCTCACCCGCCCGCTGGCCGCCGAGCGCGCCGGGGCCGCGGCCGACGTGCGCGAGTGGCTGGCCCTGATCTCCCGGCTCGGGCTGCTGCCGGGCGGCGCCGGGCACGAGGAGGAAGAGGTGCGGGCCGTGCACCGCTTCCTGCTCGCCACCCCGGCCCGCCTGGTCGGCGTCTGGCTGCCGGACACGGTCGGCGACCGGCGCCCGCAGAATCTGCCGGGCACGTGGGACGAGTACCCGAACTGGCGCCTTCCGGTCGCGGACGCCGCGGGGCGCCCCGTCACTCTGGAGGAGCTGGCGGCGGCACCGCGGCTGCACGCGCTGCTCGATGTCTTCCAGGGCTTCCGTGCCCACTGAGGGGTGCCTTCTGGCCTTCTGAGGGGCTCGCGTGCCCTCTGATGGCACCCCGGGCGCGCGGCCCGGGAAGCCGTTCGCTACGTTGGCACCGTGGACAAGAAGAACGCCCTGCGCGCCGGTGCCCTGGCTGCCGGTACGACGCTGATGATGCTGCTCATGTCGTCCCCCGCGCTCGCGCTCACCCGCGACGACGGCGACGACCCGGGCCCCAAGCTGAGCGTGGTCGAGACGCTGGGCTTGTATGTCGCGGCACCGATCGTCCTCTTCCTGGTGATCGCGGGCCTCGTGATGGTCGGTGACAAGTCCCGCAAGCAGCAGAAGCAGGGCTGACCCACCCGCTCCTTCTCTGACCGAGGGCGCCCTTCGGCGACGTACTCCCTGACGGGGTACGCCGCCGAAGGGCGCCCTCGGCGTGCGTAGGGGCCTCCTGAGCGCCCGCGTGAGCGTCTGTGCGAGCGCCTGTGAGCGCCTGTGTCAGGTGCTCTGCGTGCCCGCGAGCAACCTCCGCAGCAGCCCGACCAGTTGGTACGTCTCGGCCTTGTCGAGGCCCGAGGCCGTGAGCGCCACGTGCTGCGCGTCGAGCCCGGCCGACACGGCCCGGTCGACGAGCTCGCGCCCTTCGTCGGTGAGCGTCACCTGGAGCCCGCGCCGGTCGTGCGGATCGGGCGAGCGGCGGAGCAGCCCCGCCCGCTCCAGCTTGTCGAGCCGCCCCGTCATGCCGCCGGTCGTCAGCATCAGCGTCGAGGAGAGCTGACGCGGCGAGAGCGTATAGGGCTCGCCGGAGCGGCGCAGCGTGGCGATGACGTCGAACTCGCCGCGTGTGATGCCGAGTTGGCGGTACACCTTCTCCGTGCGCTCGCCCATGGCCTGGGCGACGCGGTAGACGCGGCCGAAGAGTTCCATGGGTGTGGTCTCCAGGTCGGGCCGCACCGCGGCCCACTGGTCGATGATCGCGTCGACGCCGTCGCGGTCGGCGGCGGCCGCGAGGGCTTCCTTGGCGCTGCTGTCTGTGGCGTGCTGCATGTTCGCAGTATCCACCGGAGGAAGAAAGCTCGCAAGAAAGTTACTCATCTTCAAGTTACTCGCCGCCAAGTCGCTTGCCTCCAAGTTGCCCGCCCCCAAATCACTCGCCCCCAAGTTACTCGCCGCCAAGTTGCTTCTTCATGAGTGGGTTGACACTAAGTAGCTTAGTGCTAAGTTACTTCCTGTCCAGGCACTGCACAGGTGCCGCCCAGGCACCGCCCGCTCGGAGGAACCCGTCATGGCCGCCATGAACCGCGCCACCGCGATCCTGCTCACCGCCTACGCCCCCGTCGTCTGGGGCTCGACCTACGCGATCACGACGGAGTTCCTGCCGCCGGACCGCCCGCTGTTCACGGGCTTCATGCGGGCGTTCCCCGCGGGCCTGCTCCTGCTGGTCCTGGCGAGACGCCTGCCGAAGGGGGAGTGGTGGTGGAAGGCCGCCGTCCTGGGGGCCCTGAACATCGGCGCCTTCTTCCCGCTCCTCTTCCTCTCCGCGTACCGCCTGCCCGGCGGGATGGCGGCGGTGGTCGGCTCGGTGGGCCCGCTGTTCGTGGCCGGGCTCTCCGCCCTGCTCCTGAGTGACCGCCCCAGTGTCCGGACGATCCTGGCGGGCGTGGCGGCCGCGCTCGGCGTGAGCCTCGTGGTGATGAAGGCGGCGGGCTCGCTGGACGCGGTGGGTCTGTTGGCGGCGGTGGCGTCGACGGCGTCGATGTCCACGGGAACGGTGCTCACGAAGCGGTGGGGCCGCCCCGAGGGTGTGGGCCCGCTGGCCCTGACGTCCTGGCAGCTGACGATCGGCGGCCTTCTGATCGCCCCGGTGGCCCTGCTGGTCGAGGGCGCGCCGCCCGCCCTGGACGGCCAGAACATCGCGGGCTACGTCTACCTGTCCCTCGCCGGCACGGCACTCGCGTACTGGCTCTGGTTCCGCGGCATCGGCCGCCTGCGCGCCACGCAGGTCAGCCTCCTCGGCCCGCTCTCGCCGCTGACCGCGGCGGTCATCGGCTGGGCGGCGCTCGGCCAGTCCCTGACGCCGCTCCAGGTGGCGGGGATGGCGGTGGCCTTCGGGGCGACGGTGTTCGGGCAGCTGGCGGCGGGCAAGGTGCAGCGCACCGGGCCCGCGACGGAGCAGACGGAGTCGGCGCAGACGGAGCCGGCGCAGACCCCGGCCGCAGCCCCGACCTCGAAATAGTTCAGCTCAGCTTCAAAGAACAAGCGGAAAGTTTCGATGGACGTGATGGATGAGCCGCTGCGACGGTAGTCGCGACAACGATCACGAAGCCCCCGTCATGCGACGCATGGCGGGGGCGAAGGGTAGGCGATACCAGTGGCGAGCGTCCTGGACCGGAGCACCACCGTCCGTACCGAGCGAAGGGCCCAGGCCGCCCGAGGGGGCGGCCTGGGCCTCGGCCTGTCCCTCGCGGCGCTCGCGACGGCCGTCTGGTCCGGAAGCTTCGTCACGTCCCGCGCGCTCGCGGACTCCGTACCGCCCGTCCAGCACGCGTTCTGGCGCTGGGTCATCGCGATCGCGGCGGTGGCCCCGTTCGCGGCACGCGAGACCTGGCGCCAACGGGCGGTCCTGCGCCGCCACTTCACGTACCTGGTCGCGGCTTCCCTCCTCGGTGTGACCGTCTACAACACCCTGGTCAACCAGGCGGGCGTGACGACCACGGCCGGGAACATGGGCATGATCATGGCGGCGTCCCCGGTCCTGATGGCGGTGTACGAACGCCTCGGCGGCGCCCGCCTGGGGGCCCGCCGGGTGACGGGCATGCTGATCGCCTGCGCCGGGGTGCTCCTCCTGGTGAGCGGCGGCTCCCTGAGTCCGGACTTCGCGGCGGGCGACGTCTGGGTGATCGGCGGGGCGATCGCCTTCGCGTCGTACAGCGCACTGCTGCGCCGCAGGCCGCGGGAGATCGCCGCCCTCCCCTTCCTCTTCGCCACCTTCCTCCTCGGGGCGCTGATGCTGCTCCCGGTGTACGCGGTGAGCGTGACCGTCCAGGGCGGCTTCGAGCCGACACCGGGGACGGTCGGCCCGCTCCTCTACGTAGGGGTGGTGTCGTCGGCGATCGCCTTCTTCGCCTGGAACAAGGCGATCGCCCTGGTGGGCGCGGCACGGGCCGGGGTCGTCTACTACCTCCAGCCGGTGTGCGTGGCGCTGCTGTCGTACGTGGTGCTCGGGGAGGCGCTCGGCTGGACGCAGGTGCTGTGCATGGCGCTGATTCTCGGGGGAGTGCTGCTGGGCTCGGCGCCGACGAGGAAGTAGCGCCGTACCGCTACCGCACCTTGTCCTTGAGGGCGTACCCCCCGTCGATGACGGTCGCGTCGGCGGCGGGGGCCATGCACTTGCTGATCGGCTCGCCCTTCTTGCCCGGCCCGCTCAGCCCGACCCGCGCGGGCCCGCGCCCGTCCTCGGGCACGTAGAAGCTGGCCCCCATCCGGACGTGCGGGGGGAGCTCCTTGAGCCACGGGTGCCCCGGGCTCGTACGGAACAGCCTCCCGGTGACGGTCGCGGTGGGCCCACCGGTCGTCAGGCAGTCGACCTTGAAGTCCCCCCAGTACACCTTCGGCGGCTTACCGCCGGGCTGCCCGAAGCTGTGATAGATCCGGAAGGTCCCCGAACTCCGCGTCGGGTCCCACGGATTCTTCGCGGGGAAGACGGCCTTGGCATCGACACTGACCCGGACGTCGTCCTGCGGGACGGGGTAGTTCAGCCGCCCCTCACCCTTGAGGACGGAGGTGACGACGGCGGGCTTCCCCGGTGTGGCGGCACCAGTGTGATCGGGCGCGGCAACGGCGACGGGCGCCGCGACGGCGGCAATGATCGCGACAAGGGCAACGGCACGCAGAGAGTTCTTGACCCGCTTCCGCATGAGGGACTCCGTTCAGAAGGATCGACGAGGCGACTGACACCCCCAGATCCTCCCGACCACCCCCACGCGGAACGTCCTCCTCAGGTCCCGACCACCTCCCCCGTGCGACGGAGCCGGTAGGCCCAAACCGCCCACCCGAAATGCCAGAACGTTCCGAACTGGTCTATGCAGAAGGCCGATTGAGTGAGGTCATGTCGACTTCCGCAGTGCGCGAACATTCCTCCAACGTCGTTCCGCTTGACTCCATGGAATCTTGCGGAACATTGCGGCACCGCGGATTGCCTCCTCCCACGACATCGGGGAATCGGACCGCAGTACCTTCTCGGGGTCGACTGTCGATCGAACTTCGAAGAAGTACTCGTCTGAACGCCCGACACGTCCGTCCCTCTCCCATGCCGCAGGCAGAATGCGAATCTCTGCTCTGTCTGCCAAGGGGTGCCGGGACGCGGTGACCGCAGGCAGGCCGTCTTCCCCACAGGCCAGGACTTCTTCCTCAGGCTCCGCCTCGCCCTGCAGGAACACCGACCAGACATGCCCGTAGTCGCACTGCATGTCCCACCACGCACCCATCGCGCCCTCCTGTAGAAGAGATGCATCTTGTTGTTAAGGCCGCGCCCTCCGCAACCCGCCGAGATCACCGCCAAGCCCGACGACGGCGACGAACCGCCGCTCTGCGCGGCCCCCGTCCGCTGACGTTGCCGTCAACTGCTGACGTCAAGAGCCCCGAGGCCCCGCCGGATTCAAGCATTCCCGGCGGGGCCTCTGGTTCGGTCAAACTGACAACTCCTGCTGTGCCTCGGAATACGAATTGCCCGGGGCAAGCTCGGACATCTTCCTGAAGAAGCTCATTCCAGCCGCTTTGACGGCTTCCAGAAGATCCGCCGACGAAGCATTTGCCCTCTTGACTTCTTTGCCGATCTTGGCGGTCACCAAGACGCGAGCCCCGGTGACCTGAAAAGAGAGCTTGATCGGCTGGTCCGGGAAATACGTCTCCGCGTAACCCGACGACTGTACTTTCGTCACCATCTCGGCGATATAGCACCAGAGTTGGTCGACGTAGTCCCACTCTTCAGTGCCGATGATTTCCAATCCATCAACGGACAGTCGAATGGCGCCTTCAATGTAGTCGAGGTCGGGCGGTGGGGTTCGACAGGCTTCCACCTGCACGAACCCACCGTCCACACCCTTCAGGAACGTCTCAATCTCAACCACGTCACAGGCCCTTCGGTTATGGAGATTCCGGATAGAACTGGCCCACTCGACCGCTGTTCATGCCGAGCACATAATCGACGCCGTTAACGTTGCCGCGAATCTGATACATTCCCTGACCGCCTCGCTGAGCGAGCGTATCGCGGTTCTGCCGCATGACTTGCCCGATAGCGCCTTGGATGTCATCAACGCTCATGCTCGAATCAAAAAAGGACTGCGTCTTCTTTGCCGAGCCATCCCAATACTTCGGGTGATGACGAGTGAGGATGTACTCCATTCCCTTCTTGTCCAGCAAGAAGGGCTGATTCCCGAACTGGAACCGCTGATTGCTCCAGCCCCGGAGAGCGGGAAGGCACCCTCCACTGTTATGAACCAGAACCGGCGTCCGCCCAGCGAGCACATAGTACGTATGGATGCCCTCGACCGTGAGGTTGTACGTCCGCGCATGCTTCGTGAAGCCGTGGTTCTTGGTCACGATGACGGTGTCGCCGCTGTCGGTCCGGAGCGTCATGCCCGGTTCGAGGGCCTTGGCCTCGACCCAGCGGCGCTCGGACGGTGACCCCTCGATGTCCTTGGTCTTGCCGTCCGCCATGAGGACGTCGGTGCCGGCCCGGAAGCATTTGCAGTCGGGCGAGACCTTGCGCCTCGGTGCTTTGTCGGATTTCTTCCAGGCCTTCTTCCCCAGCTTGGCCAGCTTCTTGCCGAGCTTCACTCCCTTGAGTGCGGGAATTTCCATGAGCGTGTTGCCGCACGCGGCACTCTTGTCGGGCTTCTTCAGGCACTTCCGGATGGATTCAAAATCCGGCAGGAGGACATCCTTGGCGAGGGACTCGACCGCGTTGCCGATGAAGTTCAAGCTGTCGTCCGGGCCGCGGTACGGCACCTGCTTCCGGATGCACGTGCCTCCCGAGATCGGCAGGCAGCTGGGAGTGCTGGTGGATCCGGTACTCGTCGTGCTGGACGTGCCTCCCGGAAAGTCCGGGTACGTCGATCCCCAGGTGGCACCCGACGGGAAGTCGGGGGAGGCGTGACCGTCGATGAAGTCGGCCGCTCCTCCGTCACCGCAACTGCCACGCTTGCACTCGAAGCTGCCCAGGCCGGAAGGATCGGATGCGGTGACGGGGTTGTTCTCCGCGTAGCTGTAGCCGTTGAGACTGCCCGCCTTTTCGTCCTCCAGTAGTGGGTCCACGCTGATGAACTGGGCATTCGCAGGGTCGTATTCACGCGCGCCGACGTGCGTAAGACCGGTCCCCTTGTCCACCGGCTTGCCCAAGAACCCCTTGTCGTCCGGCCACTTCGGGGACTTCTCCCCGCGTGGCGACCCGAAGGGCGTCGTGTAGCGCTTGGTCACCGCGTACGTCGTCGCGTCCAGCGCGACGCTCGACGTGCCGTGGTGGTCCGCCGCCAGGAAGCTGAGGTCGGAGTCCGTGGTGCCGGCGGCGGCCGTGCGGACCGCGATGGTCTGGTCGTTGGCCGTGTAGTAGCGCGTGCCGGAGAGCTTCTTGCTGGTGCCCTTCGTCGTCAGGCGTACTTCCGTCGCGCCGAGGTAGAGGACCGTGTCGCCGTCGCCCTTGGCGCGGCGGATGAGGAGTTCCCCGTCGGCGTCGTACAGGTAGTTCGTCTCGGACGTGGACTCGGCGGTCTTGGCCAGTTTGCCCTCGGGGTTCCAGGCCAGGGTCTGCTGGGCCTTCGGCCCGGGGCGCTTCGTGGTGTTGCCCGTCTTGTCGTACTCGTACGTGGCCGCACGCGCGCCCGTCGTCTTGGCGAGCGGGTGCGGCTGGCCCGCAGCGGTGCCGTAGTCGTACGTCGTGGTCTCGTCGGCGCCCGACGACCTGTGCTGGGTCTCGGTCCTGCGCTGGCCCGCTTCGTTGTAGGTGTAGGAGGTCCAATAGGGGGCCGCGCCGTCGATGTTCGAGGCCTTGCGGCCCGTCGTGGCGCAGTCCGCCGTCTTCGGGGTCCAGGAATCCGTCAGGCGGCTGTAGCCGTCGTACGCGAAGCACTGGTGGTCGGGCTTCGTCGTGCCGCCCTGCGTGGTCGCGTCGAAGATCGAGGTGACGTTGCCCGCGTCGTCCTGCCTGAACTTCAGCTCCTGCGGCATGTAGCCGTGCACGTCATCGGTGACGTAGGAGCGGGTGAGGCGGCGGGTGCCCGCCTCGTAGTCGTAGTTGAGGTAGGCCTTCTTCTCCGTGCTGCCTCCGCTCATGCCGAGCGTGAGCTGGCGCAGGTCGCCCTGCGGGGAGAAGGCGGCGCCCTGGAGGTAGCCGGTGGTGCCGCGCAGCTTCAGCTGCTGGCCGGTGTCGTTGTACGTGTAGTCGACCGTCTCGGAGTCGAGCCCGGCGACGGCGGGCTGCGAGGCCTGGCTGACGGTGCCGTCGAAGCGGTAACCCGTGCTGAAGGCCAGCTTCTTGGGGACCCCCGCCTTCACCAGCGGGTCCTCGTCGGGCAGTGTCAGTTCGCTGCCCCTGACCTGGTACAGGCTGGTGTAATTGGTGACCTTCTGGGTGTACGCCTTGCCCGTCAGGCCGCCGTCGTAGCGCGTGGCCGTGTCCTGCTGTCCCTTGGCGAGGTCGTCGAAGGTCCAGGCCGCGAGCTTGTTGGTGTCCGTCTTCTCCGACTGCCACAAGCCGGTCCTGCGGTCGAGGTCGTCGTAGCCGTACAGCAGCTTCCGGTTCTCCACGTCCTTGGTGGAGAGCACCCGGTCGAGGCTGTCGTACGCCGTGGTCGTGACGCCCTTGTCCGGGTCGTCGGCGCTCACCTGGCGGCCGAACAAGTCATAGGCGTACGACCACTTGGCCTGGTCGGGGCCGGTGATCGTCTCCTGCTGTCCGCCGGGTGTGTAGGTGTAGCAAGGACCTTCGGCTTGCCCTGCGGCCGTCCGTTGACGAACAACTGGATCGTGTCGTTGCCCTTGTCCGCGTCGCCCTGCGTGTCGAAGACGCCGACGAGATGCGTCCACACCTTCAGCGGCGGATTATCCGCATCGGCCAGGGAACGGATGTAATCAGGACCGTTCTTGTCCTGGTCGGTGCGGTTGAACGCCCACGTCTTGGTCTTGGCCGAGCAGTAGAGCGTGAAGGCCGAGCCGTGCTCGCCCGGAGCGGACAGCACCACGCGGTTGGCCGAGGCATCCGTCAGACAGACCCACGCGGACACCGTGAACGAGTCGTGCGAGTTGACCGGAACCCCGTCCGTCGTGGCGGGCGCCGACCTGACCGGTGTCGTTGGCGGAGGTCCTCCCCGATCCCGGGCCGTCGTCGAACCGCCACCGCCCGGTCGTCCCGTCGGCACGGGGTGGCTGATGACTCTGCGTGGCCGTCCTGTCCGGGTGGCTGTCGAGATCGCGCCAACGTGTCGGGTGGGAAGCGGCGGCGCGTGCGCCCCGGCGGAAGCCATGGCCCGGGTATCGGTCTGGACCAGAACCGGCCAGCGGGTCTCCCGTGGGAGGCGATGGCGCTCGCTGAATGTGATCCTCCGCTGCGTTCCGGCGTCGGGTGGCGGGGTGCGCCGGAAATTCTCTGCGCGAGTGAGGCGTGACTTGAGGTGTTTCAGGCGATCTGCGCGTATTCACGCAGGGCGAGGGGCCGCCGTGGAAAGGATGGTGCGTACGTTGGCCCCATGACCGAGTGGGACATCAAGAAGCTGTTGATTCTGCGTGCGTTGAGTGAGCGGGGGACCGTGACGGCGGCGGCGCGGGGGCTGATGATGACTCCCTCTGCCGTGTCGCAGCAGTTGTCGAACCTCGCCAAGCAGGTGGGGGTGCCGTTGCTGGAGGCGCACGGGCGGCGGGTGCGGCTGACCGATGCGGCGCAGTTGTTGTTGCGGCACGCCGACGTGGTGTTCGCCCAACTGGAGCGGGCCGACGCCGAGTTGGCGGCGTATGTGCGGGGTGAGGTGGGGGTGGTGCGGGTGGGGGCGTTCTCCACCGCGGTGCCCGCGCTCGTCGTCCCCGCCGTACGGGCCCTG